>MWBB01000005.1 GCA_002068835.1 Acidobacteria bacterium ADurb.Bin340
AGCCTAAACCGCCCCGCGATCCCCACGTAGCCGAGCCCGCAACGTCCTTTGACAGCCGGAGGTGCCATGCTTGCACGCCTCGTACTCCCCGCCCTGGTGGCCCTGTCCGCCAGCCTCTCCCTGGATGCCCAGGCCCAGGTGGTCCAGCCCGCCAAGCCCGAGCCCGCCACCGAAGTGCGCACCGTGCCCCTGGCCGCCGGAAGCACCCTCAAGGTCACCAACATCAACGGCCGCATCCGGGTGGAGGCCTGGGACCGGGAGCAGGTGGAATTCACCGGCGCCTTCAAACCCAGCAGCAAGGACGAGCACGTGAAGGTGGTCCTCGAACCCAGTGCCAAGGGCCTGGAGATCCGCGCCGAGTATCCGAAATCCAAGGGATTCATGTACCGCGGTCCCGAAGTGGCCATCGACCTGAAGGTGCCCCGCCGCGTGCTGCCCCGCCTGGAGAATGTGAACGGCAGCATCGAACTCACGGGCACCGAAGGGGACGCCCGGCTGAATTCCGTCAACGGCGGCCTGCGTGTCACGAACCTCCAGGGCGCCCTGGACGCCGACACCGTCAACGGCGCCATCCACCTGGACCGCGTGAAGGGACGCCTGGAGGTGGGCACGGTCAACGGCGGCATTGCGGCCCTGAACCTGGACACCCAAGGCCAGGGGCTCAGCGCCAGGACCGTCAATGGGGCCGTGAAACTCCAGATGGGCGCACTCAAAGGCCATCTCGTGGCCACCACTGTGAACGGCGGCGTGAGCTTCAAGGCCCAGGGCGCCGAGCAGGTGGAGATCAAGCGGAAAAAGGTCACCGCCACCTTCCCCGGCAGCGATCAGCAGCTCCGCATCAGCACCGTGAACGGCGGCATCGCGCTGGAGTAGGGCCCCACCCTCCGAGCCTCCAGCGCCCCGGGGCCGACCCAGTCGGCCCCGGAGTTTCATCTGCCCAGTTGCGCCTTCAGCCAGCGGGCCGTGTCCAGGAAGCTGGGGCCGTCGTGGATGAGGTTGCGGCCCTTGTCCACGGTGGAGGCGATCGCGGGCAGAGCCTCGGGCCAGCCCCGCTGGGCCCGCAGCGCGGCGGCATCCACGGGGAAGTCCGGTTCCTGGAACAGGATCCAGCGCTCGGGCCGCAGGGCCTTCAGGGTGGCCTCCTCCAGGCGCGGGTAGGCTTCGCTTCCGGGAAGATCCACGGGGCGGCCGCCCGCCAGTTCGATCAGGTCGTGGATGAAGGTGAGCCCTCCCACGCCCCGCAGGTGGCGGCCGAACCACAGTTCCGCGAAGACCTCCGGCGGGTTCGCGGGGGCGTCCGCGAGGAGCGCCGCGAAGCCCGCTTCCATGCGTCGGCTCAGGGCCCGGGCTTCGGGCACCCGATGCATCAGCCCGCCCAGGGTGAGCTGGTTTTCCAGGATGCCGTGGCGGCTGGCGGGCAGCGGCAGGGCGTACACGGGCAGGCCAGCCTGGGCCAGGCGCCGCCCAAAGGCGGTCTGGATGCCCAGGGTCACCAGCACGAGGTCCGGTTCCAGGGCCTTCAGGGCCGCGAGGTCCGTCTTCAGATAGTCGCCCACCACCGGCGCCGAGAGCCCGTCCACATAGCGGCTGCAGTAGGGCGTCACGCCGATCACCGCCTCGCCGCAGCCCAGCTCGAAGAGGGTTTCCGTGGCGCTGGAGACGAAACTCGCCACCCGCCGGGGGGGCCGTTCCAGGTCCAGCACGGTGCCGAAGGCGGGGCAGGTTACGCGCATGGGGGCTCCGGGAGTTCGGGAACGAGGGAGGTGACGAAGCGGGCTTCGATGCGGAAGACCGAGCGCAGCAGGTCTGCGGTGAGCACGGCGTGGGGCTCGCCATCCGCCACGAGGCGGCCCCGGTCCAGCACCAGGGCGCGGCTGAAGCGGTAGGCGGCGCGGATGTCGTGGAGGCTCACCAGCAGCGCGTGGCCGTGGTCGGCCAGCTTCCGGGCCAGGGCATAGACCTCCAGGGCGTGGCGCACATCCAGGCTGGAGGCAGGTTCGTCCCACAGCTGCACGGGCGCCCCCGTGGCCAGGGCCCGGGCCAGGAAGACCCGCCGCCGTTCGCCGCCGGAAAGCTGGGTGATGGCACGGCCTGCGAGGTGGGTGATGTCCAGCGCCTCCAGGGTCGCCTCCACGCCGTGGTCGTCGTCGTTCCAGGCATAGCGGCCCTGGGCCACCACCTCCCGCACGGGAAAGGCGAAGTCCGCGGGGCTTTCCTGGCCCAGCCAGGCCAGCATCCGGCCCCGCTCCAGGAAGGGGATGCGGGGCAGGTCGCGCCCGGACCACTGGATGCGGCCCTCGCACGGCAGCAGCCCCGCCAGGGCCGACAGCAGGGTGGATTTCCCCGCGCCGTTGGGACCCAGCACGGCCACCACTTCGCCCGCGCCAACGGCCAGGTCCACGCCCGCCAGGCGGCCGGGTACGGAAAGGGCCTCGGCCCTCAGCATGGCCGCCGCCGCAGCAGGCCCAGCAGGAAGGGGCCGCCCACCAGGGCTGTTACCACGCCCAGGCGCAGCCCGCCGGAAATGAAGCGGGTGGGCAGGTCGCAGAGGAGCACCAGGGCCGCGCCCCCCAGCATGGAGAGGGGCAGCAGACGCCGATGATCGGGACCGAAGGCCAGGCGCGCCAGGTGCGGCACCACCAGGCCCACGAAGCCCACCACACCCGCTACCGCCGTAGCCAGGGCCGTGAGTACCGTGGAGAGCGCGATGAGCTGCCAGCGCAGGCGCCTCACATCCACGCCCAGACTCTGGGCGCCACCTTCGCCCAAGGCCAGCAGGTTCAGACGGCGGCCTAAAGGAAGCAGGAAGGCCGCGGCCAGCAGGATCCCCGGCAGGGCCATGGCCACATGCTCCCAGGTGCGGTTCTCGATGCCGCCCATGAGCCAGAAGAGGATCTGGCCGCTGGCCTGCACATCCACCGCGGAGAGCGCGATGAGGGCGCTGGTGCCTGCGCCGAACAGGGCGTTCAGGGCCACGCCCGCCAGCAGCAGATGCTCGGCGGAAGCCCCCTGCCGGGCCAGCAGCATCACGGCCCCCGTGGCCAGGAAGGCGCCCAGGATGGAAGCCGCAGGTACGGTGTAGAGGCTCCCCGCGCCGCCCGCGGCCAGGGCCGCCACGGCGCCCAGGGCCCCGCCGCTGCTCACGCCCAGCAGGCCCGGGCTGGCCAGCGGGTTGCGGAAGAATGCCTGCATCACCACGCCCGAAGCGCCCAGGGCCGCGCCCACGGCCAGACCCACAAGGGTGCGCGGCAGGCGGATGTCCCAGAGCACCGTTCGGGCCAGTTCGTCGCCCTGCCCCAGCAGGGCCGCGCCCAGGTCCCGGGCGGGCAGGGCCGCATCCCCGAAGGCCAGGGAAGCCAGGGCTGCACCCAGGACCAGCAGGCCCAGGATGGCCAGGGCCAAGGCCGACGGTGCCCGTTTCACGGGAAACGCTCCGGATGGAGGGCCCGGGCCACCCATTCGTAGGCCTCCACGCGCCGGTGGCTGGTGGCCGCCAGCAGCGCCCCGGGCACCGTCACCACCCGTCCCTGCTTCAGGGCAGGCAGGAAGCGGTAGGGGCTCAGGTTCTTCAATTGAGGAGCGAGGTCCTTGCCGGGTTCCGAAGGCCCGATGAGCACGGAGACTCGCCAGGTGAGGGGCTGTTCGCCGGGCATGGGCACGATGCCCCGGAGGCCGGCTTCCGCCGCGGCGTTCACGGCGCCTGCATGGTCGCAGATGTCCTGGAAGGAGGTGTCGGCGCCGGACACGAAGGGGTAGATGCCTGCCGACATCACCCGCACAGGCTTCACGCCTTCCAGGCGTTGCCGGAGGGTGGCCACGCGGGTTTCCGTGGCCTTCACCACCGCATCCGCCGCAGCTTCGCGGCCCAGCAGGCGGCCCAGTTCGCGAAGCGAACCCAGCACCTCATCCAGCCGTTCGAAGCGCTGGATCACGTGGACCTTCACCCCCGCTCGGCGAAGCAGGACCAGGCTTTCCGGGGGCGCATAGCCCGTGGTCACCACCAGGTCCGGGCGGAAGCGCAGGATCTCTTCCGCGGTGGAGTTGCGCAGCGCCGGGAAGCGCTTGGCCTTCGCCACGGAAGGCGCGTAGCGCGGATCGTGGCCCAGGTGCGACAGGGCCGCGATCTGGGAGGGCTCGGCCACGGCCATGAGCAGGTCGTCCGTGCCCACGGCCTGGCTCACCACCCGGCGCGGCGGCGCCGCAGCCAGGAAGGCCGAGGCGCAGAGGAGGAAGGCCATCCATCGCATGTCAGAAACGGTAGCGCGCTTCCAGGCTCACCGTGCGGGGCTGGGCCGGGAAACCGAACACCTGGTAGGCGTCGTTGCGGCCATCCATCGCGCGGTTCTCCCATTCCGCCACGGTCCAGCGGTCCTGCAGCAGGTGCTCGCCCCGCAGGGCCAGATCGAAGGCGGCGTTCAGGCGGTAGCGCAGCGTGGCGGCCACATCGTTGAAGTGGACCTTCGAGGCGCCCAGCATCGCGGGGTAGCCGCCGAAATTCTCGTAGCGGGAGCCCGTCCAGCTCCAGCGCACATCCGCCCGCCAGGGGCCCGATGCCCAGTGGCCCGAGAGGCCGAAGGCGGCGAAGGGCCGCCGGATCACGGCGTTGGTCTGGAAGCGCTGGGCCTCGGGCGCATCGAGGTCCCGGGCTTCCTGGCTGCGGGCGAAGCCCTCCAGGCCCCAGGTCTCCGTGCGGTAGGCCAGGCTGCCTTCCACGCCCTGGATCCGGATGTTCTGTCCGTTGGCGTACACGTACTGGTTCAGGTCGAAGTAGAGCAGCCGGTCGAAAGTGGTGCGGCTGGCCTCCACCCGCGCGGACCAGGGGCCCCGCTCCCAGGTCCAGCCCGCCTGCAGGAAGGTGCTTTCCTCGGGCTGGAGAGGCCGGTAGGCGGCCGGATCGTACTGCCAGCTCCCGGGGTCCAGCAGGGTCTTGGCCTGGTACATGACCGCGTAGAGATAGGGCAGACCGAAGCCGCTGCCTCCACTGGCGTAGAGGCGGTGGCCGCCGCCCAGCACCGTGTTGATCCCGAGCTTCCAGGTGCCCTTGCTCTCCGTATCCTCGGGCACGCCCGGGAAGCTGGAGAACACGAAGGCCTGGCGGAACCACTGCTGGCGGTAGGAGCCCACCAGGCGCAGGGCCTCCACCGGCTGCCAGCGGCCCTCCAGGTTGGCGGCCAGGTAGCGGCCTTCGCCTTCGTTGAAGCCCCCGCTGTAGTCGGAGATGCGGGCGAATTCTTCGTAGGCGTCCACGCCGAGGCTCAGGCCTGCGGTGGTCGCGGGATCCCAGTGGAGTCCGCCCACCACCTGGTTGCGGTGGCCCTTGAAGGGCTCCTGGCTGCCCGCGTAATCGTTGGGTTCCTGCCGCGCGGTGGTGGCGTGGCCCAGGCTCAGGTCCGCCTGGATCGTTTCTCCCAAGGCGCTGCGCAGGCTGGCGATGAGCTGCTGGCTGCGGGTGGAGGTTTCGCGGTCCGCGTCGTACACCCGCGCCGTGGGGCTCACGCTCTGATAGGGGATGGGCACACCCTGGAAGGTGTTGCGGTAGGTCACGGTCAGCAGATGGTCTTCCCCGAGATTCCAACCGCTGGAGAGAAAGGCTCCCTGGCTGCGGAAGTCCTTGTCGGTCTCCGTGGCCTGGGCCTCCTGGTCCCCCTGGAGGGCGGCCCGCACCCAGCCCTTCTCGAAGCCGTAGGACACCGCCAGGCGGCCCCGCTGGATGGACTGGCTGCCCACCCCGGCCATCGCTTCGCCCTTCAGCCCTGCCTCGGCGCCGCCGGCGCTGTAGAGGGCCACCACGCCGCCCATGGCCTCGGATCCGAAGCGGGAGGAACAGGGGCCCTGCTGTACTTCGATGCGCTCGATGCCCACCAGCCCGATGCTGCTGGGGGTCACGGAGCCGAAGCCCGTGGGATCCGTCAGGCGGATGCCGTCCAGGGTCACGACCACGTCCTGGCTGCGGGCCCCGGCCAGGTTGAAGCTGGAGATGGTTCCCACACCGCCGTTGGACACAAGCTGTCCAGGGAAGCGGGAGGCCAGGAGGTCCGCCAGGGTGCGGGGCGCCTCCCGTTCAATCTGTTCCAGCGTGATGACCTTCACGGGGTTGGGGGTTTTCACCACCTCCACCTGGGTGGCTTCCGCCGTGACGGTGACCGTGGCGCCGGCTTCGGCCTTGGGCTTGGGCCGCTCGGCGGCTTCCGGTTCAGGTTCGGGCCCTGCCCACAGGGCCGCCGGCAGGGCGAGAAGAAGGGTGAGACGGGTGATGCCCATTCGCATGCCTCCGCGCATGGAAGCCGGGAAGGGGCAGGCCGAGCCGTGGGCTGGGTTCCTGCACCGCTCCCTCGGCGGTTGGGAAGATCCCTGGACCGGTCTCCGGGCTCGCGCGCGGCAGGTTCCAGTGGAACCCCCGGTTCCTTCCCGAGGCATCGCCTCAGTGGTTCCGGCCAAGCCTCCCGATTCCTCGGGGCGCACACCGTTGCGGGGCAGCGCAGGATTCGCACCTGCTTCCCGACACCCAGGGCGGATGTCGAAGGGACCAGCCTCCCATGCCCGGATCCCCCGGGCAAGGAAGGCCATCACAATCACGCCGGTGCAGGGTGCGATCCGGGGCAGAGCAGCCCGACCTCAGGCGAGCGGCAGGTTGTGGTAGCGCAGCACTGCGCGGTTGGGGCCGAAGACTTCCAGCTTCGTGAGGCCGAAGGGTGCCCCGTCCGCAAGGTCGAGCCGGAGGCGATGGCCGCGCGGGAAGCACCCTGCGGTGCAGGGTGCGATCCGGGGCAGAGCAGCCCGACCTCAGGCGAGCGGCAGGTTGTGGTAGCGCAGCACCGCGCGGTTGGGGCCGAAGACTTCCAGCTTCGTGAGGCCGAAGGGTGCCCCGTCCGCAAGGTCGAGCCGGAGGCGATGGCCGCGCGGGAAGCACCCTGCGGTGCAGGGTGCGATCCGGGGCAGAGCAGCCCGACCTCAGGCGAGCGGCAGGTTGTGGTAGCGCAGCACCGCGCGGTTGGGGCCGAAGACTTCCAGCTTCGTGAGGCCGAAGGGTGCCCCGTCCGCAAGGTCGAGCCGGAGGCGATGGCCGCGCGGGAAGCACCCTGCGGTGCAGGGTGCGATCCGGGGCAGAGCAGCCCGACCTCAGGCGAGCGGCAGGTTGTGGTAGCGCAGCACCGCGCGGTTGGGGCCGAAGACTTCCAGCTTCGTGAGGCCGAAGGGCTGCCAGGCCAGATCCAGGGCGCGCTCCAGGCCCAGCCCCAGGAAGTGGGCCAGGATGGCTCGCAGGGGACCCCCGTGGGCCAGCACCAGCGTGGACTGCTCGCCATCCAGGGCGCCCTGGACGGCGAGCAGGGCCCGGCTGGCGCAGCGGGCGAAACTCTCCCCCCCGGGCGGCGTGCCCAGGACGGGATTCTGGAAATAGGTTTCGGCGCCGGGAACCTGATCCCAGGGCAGGCCTTCCCATTCCCCGAACGCCTGTTCGCCCAGGTCCTTCAGCACGAGGCAGGGCAGGCCCAGGTCCAGCGCATGGACTCGCGCCCGCTGAAGTTCCGAGGTCAGCACCCGCTGAATGCCCAGCTGCTGAAGGTAGGCTTTGACCGAGGGCCAGGCCGCCTGTCCATCGGCGTTCACGGAGAGATCCAGGCGCCCGAGGGGGGCGCCCGAGGCGCTGGCGGAGGTGGGACCGTGGCGGAGGAGAAAGAGCGGCGTCACACCATCAACGCTAACAGCACCGCTGTTTCCACCAACTGGTTCCCGGCCCCCAGCAGGTCCCCGCTGTGGCCGCCAAGGCGCCGCTTCAGGTAGAGGCACCACAGCAGGCAGGCGCCGAGTCCGGCCCGGGCAGCCATTCCCAGGTGGGGCAGGCCCAGGCGCCAGGCTCCAAAGCCCGCCAGGGCGGCCCAGCCCATCGCCATCAGGAAGGGGCCCCAGCCCAGGCCCCGATGCACCTCCTTGGCCAGGCCCGAGCCGATGGGCGGCAGCAGCCGCAGCACCAGGGCCACGGAAGCCCGCCCCCAGGCCATGGCCAGCGGATAGGCCACAAGGGCGCGCGCGCCCAGTTCCACCAGCGAAACCGCCCGGAACGTGAGCAGGCACCAGAGGGCCATGGCGCCATAGGCCCCAATGCGGCTGTCCTTCATGATTTCCAGCACCCGCTCCCGGGTCCAGCCGCCCCCCAGGCCATCGGTGGCATCCGTGGCGCCGTCCTCGTGGAAGCCGCCGGTGAGCATCAGTCCGAAGGCGATGCCCAGCACGGCGGCCACCCCGGGGGACCACACCTGGGACGCACCGTGGAAGATCCCCGCCGTGGCTAGGCCCACGAGGGCCCCGACCAGGGGGAACCAGCCCACGGCCCCGGCGATGTCATCGGCGTCCGTGGGCCGCCCGGGCACGGGCACCCGCGTGAGAAACCGAACCGCCGCCACCAGACCCCGCATCCCGACCTCCTGTCTCCCAGGATGGGGGAAGAAGGCCCTCCGGCGCAGGGGCGGTCCGAGGCCTTCGGGCAGAAGTGTTGACTGCTTGATGATTAGTGCGCAGCGCGGAACGTTCCGAAGCTGCGGTCCGGTGCTGAGGATCACAGCCTTTCAGGGGCGAGGGGTCCGGGTGCTACCCTGGCCCGTGTTGCGGGCGGCGGGCCGTCGCCCCCTTCCTCGAAGGATCCCCCATGCGCTACCTGCCCTCGGCCCCCTCGGAGGACCGGGCGCTCCTCGATGCCATCGGCGTCGGGAGTGCCGAGGACCTGCTGACGGGGATTCCCGCCGCTCTCCGCCTGAACCGGAGTCTGGACCTTCCCCCTCAGCAGTCGGAACTCGACGTGCTGCGCACCCTGGAGGAGATGGCTGCCCGGAACACCCGCTTCCGCGCCCGCTTCCTGGGTGCCGGGGCCTACGACCACTTCGTGCCCTCGGCGGTGGACACCCTCACCAGCCGCGAGGAGTGGTTCACGGCCTACACGCCCTACCAGCCGGAGGTGAGCCAGGGCACCCTGCAGCACATCTTCGAGTACCAGACCCTGGTGGCGGACCTCACAGGGCTGGACGTCTCCAACGCCAGCCTCTACGACGGCGGCACGTCCTGCGTGGAAGCGGCCCTGATGGCCGTGCGCCTCCAGAAAAAGAAGAACACCATCCTGATCAGCCAGGGGCTGCATCCCCACTACCAGGAGGTGCTCTGCACCAACATTACGCCCCACGAGGGCCTGAAGCTGGTGCAGGTGGCCCTCACCGCTGAAGGCGTGACGGATCTGGACGACCTCAAGGCCAAGCTGGATGGCGATGTGGCCGCCGTGCTGGTGGGCTACCCCAACTTCCTGGGCTGCGCCGAGGACCTGCAGGCCATCGCGGCCATCACCAAGCCTGCCGGCGCCCTGCTGGTCTCCGTCACCCAGGAGGCCCTGGCCCTCGGGTGGTTCGAAGCCCCCGGCAAGCTGGGCGCCGACATGGCCTGCGGCGAAGCCATGAGCTTCGGCAACCGCCCCTCCTTCGGCGGCCCCTTCCTGGGCTTCCTGGCGGTGAAGGATGCCCACAAGCGGGAGATCCCCGGCCGCGTGGTGGGCCAGACCAAGGACCTGGAGGGCCGCACGGGCTACGTGCTCACCCTTACGGCCCGCGAGCAGCACATCCGCCGCGACAAGGCCACGAGCAACATCTGCTCCAACCAGGGCCTTGTGGCGCTGCGGGCCAACATCTTCCTGCAGCTGGCGGGCCCCGAAGGCCTGAAGGGACTTGCCGCCCAGAACGTGGCCAAGGCCCAGTACCTGCGCCAGCGGCTGCTGGAGGTGCCGGGCTTCGAGGCCGTCCACGGGGCGCCCACCTTCAACGAGTTCACGCTGCGCTACCGGGGCGACCTGAAGGCGCTCCAGCAGGCCTGCCTCGCGGCGGGCATCCTGCCGGGGCTGGACCTGACGCCCTACGGCGAACCCCTGAAGGGCTGCATCCTCTGGTGCGCCACCGAGACCACCACCCGCGAGCAGGTCGAGCAGCTCATCGAAGTGCTCGCCCGCATCCCTGTCCATGCGTGAGGTGAGGACCATGGCCCTGCGTCAACGTGAAACCCTGATCTTCGAGAAGTCCGTGGCCGGCAAGGTGGGCCTGGACCTGCCCCGGCTCGATGTGCCCGCCGCCGCGGACACCCGCCCCGCCCACCTGAAGCGCAGCGGCTTTGACGCCCTGCCCGAGGTGAGCGAGGTGGATGTGATCCGCCACTTCACTCGCCTCTCCAAGTGGAACTACGGGGTGGATGACGGCCTGTATCCCCTGGGCAGCTGCACCATGAAGCACAACCCGCGGCTCAACGAGAAGACCGCGGCCCTGCCGGGCTTTGCCGACAGCCATCCCATGACCCCCGCCGAGCACGTGCAGGGGAACCTGGCCCTGATGCACACGCTCCAGACCTGGCTCGGGGAAATCACGGGCCTGCCCGCCGTGACCCTGCATCCCAGCGCCGGCGCCTCCGGCGAACTGACGGGCGTGATGCTCATCCGCGCCTACCACCTGAGCAAGGGCGCCCAGCGCCGCATCATCCTCATCCCGGACAGCGGCCACGGCACCAACCCCGCCACTGCCGCCATGGCGGGCTACGAGGTGGTGGAACTGCCCAGCCAGACCGATGGCACCATCAGCTTCGAGGATGTGACGGATCCCACCACGGGCAAGGTCCGCAAGGGACTCGCCGCCCTCATCCGCGAGCACGGCACCGAGATCGCCGGGGCCATGATCACCAACCCGAACACCCTGGGCATCTTCGAGTACCGCATCAAGGAGATCGCGGATCTGCTCCACGGGGTCGGCGCGCTGCTCTATATGGATGGCGCGAATATGAACGCCCTGATCGGTGTGGCGCGGCCCGGCGATTTTGGCGTGGACGTGATGCACCTGAACCTCCACAAGACCTTCAGCACGCCCCACGGCGGCGGCGGTCCCGGCAGCGGTCCCGTGGCCTGCACCAAGGCGCTGGAACCCTTCCTGCCGCGGCCTGTGGTGGTGCGGGAGGAGGCCAAGCGCGGCGAGGGGGAGGTTCCCGCCTACACCTACCGCCTGGATTGGGATCGCCCCCAGAGCATCGGCAAGGTGCACACCTTCTTCGGCAACTTCGCCATGCTGGTGCGCGCCCTCACCTACTGTTTGTCCCACGGAGGCGACGGCCTGAAGACCGCCACCCTGCGGGCCATCGTGAACGCCAACTACATTCGCAAGCAGCTCACGGGCACCTTCCACCTGCAGTACGAAACACCCACGCTGCACGAAGTGGTCTTCGACGATGCCTTCCAGGCCAAGAACGACGTCCACACTCTGGACATCGCCAAGCGCCTGCTGGACTACGGCTTCCACCCCCCGACGATCTACTTCCCGCTCATCGTGCACGGGGCCATCATGATCGAGCCCACCGAGAGCGAACCCAAGGAGGAGCTGGATGTCTTCATCGACACGATGAAGCAGATTGCCCGGGAGGCTGCCGAGACGCCGGACCTGCTCCACCAGGCTCCGACCCTCACGCCCCTGCGCCGTCTCGACGAGACCACCGCCGCCCGCAAGCCGGTGCTGCGCTGGACGAAACAGGCCTGAATGGACCTTTTCCCGGAACGAGGGAGGCTGCGGCCTCCCTCGTTTGTTGTGTGGTGTCAGGGCTGCCCCTCGTAATACGATGGCTGTTCATCCCGACCGTCGACAGGAGGTACCCATGATCCGGCCACCGGCCCTGACCCTGCTCGCTGCCGTGGTGGCAGCGGCGCCCCTGGCGGCCCAGCTGCCGCCCGTGAAGGAACACACTCTTTCCAACGGCATGCGCGTGCTCCTGGTGGAACGGCATGATGACCCGACCATCGCCTGTGGCTGGATGGCCCGGGTGGGCAGCGTCAACGAGCGCCCCGGGATCACGGGGCTGGCCCATCTCTTCGAGCACATGATGTTCAAGGGGACGAAGACCATCGGCACCCGGAATGCGAATCGGGATGCGGAGCTGAACGAAGCCCAAGACCGCGTGCAGGCGCAGATCCGCGAGGAGATGGATCGGCTGCGGGATCGTCAGCGCCGCGGCGAGATCGCCAACTTCCAGGATCCGGCCGTGCGGACGCCACGCCTGCAGCAGCTCCTGGACCAGTTCGATGCCCTGGTGAAGGAGCAGAGGGCCCTGGTGGTGAAGGACGAGATCTGGACGATCTACGCGGGAGCCGGCGGAACGGGCATGAATGCCAGCACCAGCCAGGATGTGACCCAGTACATCGTGACGATTCCCGCCAACAAGCTGGAGCTGTGGGCTTGGCTGGAGAGCGACCGGCTGGCCAATCCCGTGTTCCGGGAGTTCTACAGCGAGCGCAACGTGGTTCTGGAGGAGCGCAAGCAGACTCTGGAATCCCGGCCCGGCGGTCTGGTGAGCGAAGCCTTCAACGCCATGACCTGGATGGCCCATCCCTACCACTGGCAGATCATCGGCTGGCCCAGCGACATCAGCCAGGTGACCCGGGAGCAGGCGAACGAATTCTTCGCCACCTACTACGCGCCCAACAACATCACCGCCATCCTGGTGGGAGATTTCAAGGCCGATCAGGTCCTGCCCGTGATCGAGCGCTACTTCGGCCGCATTCCGGCCAACCCCAAGGGCGTGCCTCCGGTGATCACCCAGGAGCCGGTCCAGCCGGCGGAGCAGCGCATGATCGCTTTCGTGGAAACCTCTCCGTCGGTGGAGGTGGCCTTCAAGACCGTCGCCGGGCTGCATCGGGATGCGCCGGCCCTGCAGGTTCTCGCCTCGGCGCTGAGCGGAAGCGGCGGCGGAATGATGCGCGGTGGCGGCGGACGCGCTTCGGGTCGGCTGGGCAAGAGCCTCGTGCTTGAGCAGAAGGCTGCCCTCAATGCCAGCGCCTTCAGCCGCGGGCAGAAGTACGCAGGCACCTTCGTGCTCCGCGCCACGCCCGCGCCGGGCAAGCGCCCGGAGGATGTGGAGCCTCTGCTCTATGCGGAAGTGGCCAGGATCGCCAAGGAGGGCATCACGGAAGCCGAGCTGGAGCGCGCCAAGAACGCCTACCAGATGGCCCAGTTCGCCCGGATGGACAACAATGTCGCGATCCGAAGCGTGCTGACGGCGGCTGAATCCGCTGGAACCTGGCGGGACCTGGAGGAGGCGCCCAAGCGCATGATGGCGGTGACCCGGGAGGACGTGCAGCGGGTGGCTCGCCAGTATTTCGCCCAGGAGAACCGCAGTGTCCTGATCACCCTGCGCAAGGGCAAAGGGGGCCCTCGGACCCGCCCCAACGCCCCGGCCGTGACTCCGGAGGTGAAGTGATGACCGCCCGAATCGTCCTCGCCCTCATTTCGGGCCTCGTGTTCGCCCAGGCCCAGGCGCTGCCGTCCCGGCCCGAAGCCCTCAGCTTCCAGCCCCTGGTCTTCCAGGCCCCCAAGGCCCGGGATTTCAAAGCCCAGCTCCGCAATGGCATTCCGGCCTACCTCGCCCCGGATCCCACGGGGGCCCCGGTGATCCGTCTCACGGTTTCCTGGAAGGGGGGCGGTTTCCTCGATCCGGCCGGAAAGGAGGGACTCGCGACCCTTTTCGGTGGCCAGCTGGCCCAGGGCGGCACCGCCACCCGGACCCCTGCCCAGGTGGAAGAGGCTCTGGAGCAGACGGCGGCCTCCATCACGTCCGGCTGCGGCGACACGTCCGGAACCCTGAGTCTGGTGTGCCTGGAGAAGGACTTCGAGTCCACCTTCGAACTGTTCCTGGAGCTGTTGCAGCGTCCGGGATTCGCGGCCGACCGGCTGGAACTGGCCAAGCGCAGCCAGCGTCAGGCCATGGAACGCCGCAACGATGCCGTGACCTCCATCGCCCCCGCCGAGATGAACCGGCTGCTCTTCGGCGAGCACCATCACCTGGGCCGCGAGGCCACCGCTGCTGGGCTGGCATCCATCACCCGCGAGGACCTCCAGGCTTTCCACAACCGGCTGCTGCATCCCGCGAACCTGATGGTGACGGCCAGCGGAAAGTTCGATCGCAAGGCCCTGCTGGCGCGCCTCAATGGCAGCCTGGGCCGTCTGAAGGCCGCGGCAGGAGCCCAGGTGACGCCGAAGGTTCCGACTCCGGAACATGCCCGCAAGCCGGGGCTCTACGTGGTGGACAAGGCCGCCCCCCAGGCCATGGTGTCCTGGGCCTTCCCGGGCCTGCGCCGAAGCGATCCAGAGTGGCATGCTGCCTTCGTGATGAACCAGATCCTGGGCGGCGGCGGCTTCTCCAGTCGCCTCACCCGCACCATCCGGTCCAACGAAGGCTTGACCTACGGTGTTCGCACGGCCTTGGGTGAAGGCCCCCACTTCCGGGGCGATCTGGCGGGCAGCAGCCAGACCAGCAACAAGTCCGTGGCTTACCTGTTGCGGCTGGCCCTTGGCGAGATGCAGAAGCTGAAGGAGGCTCCGGTGCCTGAGGCGGACCTGAAGCTCATCAAGGACGCCATCATTGAATCCTTCCCGGCCCGCTGGTCCGGAAAGGCTGCGGTGGTGAACACCTTTGCGGGCGAAGCCCAGACCGGCTGGCCCGAGGATTGGTGGCAGGACTACCGCCAGAAGATCCAGGCCGTGACCGCCGCTGATGTGCAGAAGGCCGCCCGCCGCCTGCTGGATTCCAGCCAGGTGGTGATTCTCGCCGTGGGCCGCGCCGCCGAGATCGAGGCGGGAGATCCTGACCATCCGGGCGCCCTCAAGGATGTCCTGCCTTTGCCCCTGGTGCGCCTGCCGCTGAGGGATCCGCTCACCTTGCAGCCCCTGAAGTAGGGGGGGCGGAACGAACGGGGGGAGGCCCAGGCCTCCCCCCGTTCACGTACTCGAAACGGATTTCACACTTCGGCGATCAGTTCGATTTCCACCTTGGCGCCCTTGGGGAGGGCGGCCACCTGCACGGTGCTGCGAGCGGGCTTGGCGCCCCCCAGGTGCTGTTCGTACACGGTGTTGAAGGTTCCGAAATCGCCCATATCCGTCAGGAACACGGTGGTCTTGATCACGCGGTCCCATCCGGTTCCGGCTTCGCGGAGAACGGCGTCCAGGTTCTGGAGCACCCGCTCGGTCTGGACCTGGATGCTGCCCGTGACCATTTCCATGGTTTCGGGCACCAGGGGGATCTGGCCGGAGGTGAAGAGCAGGTTGCCCACCACCTTGGCCTGGCTGTAGGGACCGATGGCGGCGGGGGCGCTGGAGGTGCTGAGGGTCTTGATCATGGATCCTCCGAAGGGGTGGGTTTTCATTTTCCCCAGCGACGCTTCTTGTGTTTCCAAGGACGTTTGCTGGAGGGTGCGGGAGGGGGAAGGGCGCTTTCGAAGGGGCTGGCAGGCTGGGTTTCGCGGTCGTCCGCATCCTCCAGGTTGCCCACGCCTTCCTCGATCTGCTGCTGGACCACCTGGGCGGTACGGTGCATGAGGGCCGCCAGGCACAGGCTGGCCTCGATGCGGGCGTGGGGCAGGGGCCCCAGTTGCACGAAGACGCTGGGATCCGGGGGAAGGTTGCGGGGCAGCACCAGATCGGGAAGGCGCGCCTGCAAGGCATCGTAGGCATCCGGTTCCACCCGGAGCCAGGGGTCCGCAACGCCCTGTTTGCGGGTGAGGATGTCCGCCACGGGTTTCCGGGGCCTGCCCCGTTTCCGGGGTGCGGTCCCGGCTTCGGCGGCCGCCGCATCCAGCTGGGCCTGAAGGGCATCCAGCACCTCTTCCCGGGTGCGCCCCCGCAGGTCGAAGAGCAGCCACGGATCGCGGTCCAGGGCCTCGGCCATGATGTAGCACACGGCCGCCACATGCTTGCAGGGGTTGGCCCAGTCCGGGCAGTCGCAGTGGGTCTGCAGCTCCTTGGGCACCCGGGGATAGAGGCTGGCGCCCGCTTCCCGGAAGGTTTCATCCAGTCCTTGGGGCATTTCGCCCGCCAGCAGGCTGGCCACGAAGCGGCTTTCCTGGGCGATGCCCTCCAGTGCCTTTTCCCACTGGGCTGGGGTGAGGGCTGGCAGGCCAAGGGTCACGTTGTAGGTCTTCCGGCCATGGACCTTGGCCTGGATTTCGCCGGGTACCACGGAGAAGTGGCTGACGGCGCCTTCCTCCGCGTACTTCTTGCCCCGGGGCAGGCGGTTCTCGTAGTCATCGCCCAGCTGTTCCAGGCCACGGATCCAGAGCTGGCCCCACCAGGTGGTTCCGAAGCGTTCGGTGGAGTGGATCATGCGATCACCCCCTTCTTCACCCGGGGCTTGGCGGGCGTTCGCCGCTTGGGCTTGGGCTGCCCGGCCGGGGCTTCGGAGGGGAGGTCTTCCCCCATGCCCTCCGGCAGTTCGGCCTCATCCGGGGGCGGGAGTTCTTCCGGCAGGTCCACCGGCGCCGGGGCGGGCGCGTCCTCGTCGCTCATGAGATCGATGTTGCTGTCGAGCGCAACCAGGCGGCGCAGGGCGTCGTCGTCCAGCTCGGTGAGCCAGCCTTCGCCGGTGCCCACCACGCGGTCCGCCAGATCGCGCTTGCTCTCCAGCAGGGCGTCGATCTTCTCCTCCAGGGTGCCGATGGTGATGAGCTTGTGGACCTGGACATTGCGGGTCTGGCCGATGCGGTAGGTACGGTCCGTGGCCTGGTCCTCCACCGCCGGGTTCCACCAGCGGTCGTAGTGGAACACGTGGGTGGCGGCGGTGAGGTTGAGACCCACGCCCCCGGCCTTGAGGGAGAGCAGCATCAGCGGCGGACCGTCGGGGTCTTCCTGGAAGCTGCGGACCATCTCGTCGCGCTGTTCGCGGGTGCTGCCGCCGTGGAGGAAGGGCGGCTCGAAGCCCAGGCGGTCCGCCAGATGCACCTGCAGCCGGTCGCCCATCTCCCGGAACTGCGTGAAAACCAGGGCCTTCTCGCCGCTTTCCAGCACCTCCTCGATCATGTCCGTGAGGCGCTCCAGCTTGCCGCTGCGGCCTGCGTAGGGACCCGCCTGCCGCAGGAACTGGGTGGGGTGGTTGCAGATCTGCTTGAGGTGAGTGAGCAGGGCCAGGATGCGGCCCCGGCGCTCGATGCCCGAGGCGGCTGCCAGATCCTTCTCCATCTGGTCCACCCGGGCCTGATAGAGCAGGCCCTGTTCCCGGGAGAGCTGGGTGTAGACCTTCATCTCCTGCTTCTCGGGGAGATCCTCGATGATCGTCCGGTCCGTCTTCACCCGGCGGAGGATGAAGGGCCCCGCGCAGCCGCGGAGGTCGCGGGCGGCATCGGGATCGCGGTACTTCTCGATGGGGTTGGCGAAGCGCTCCTTGAACTGGGATTCGCTGCCGAGGAAGCCTGGCAGGGCGAAGGCCAGAATGGACCACAGCTCCAGCAGCCGGTTCTCGATGGGCGTGCCCGTGAGGGCCAGCTTGAAGGGGGCGCGGATGCGCCGCACGGCCTTGGCCTGGGCGCTGCCGGGATTCTTGATGGCCTGGGCTTCGTCCACCACCACCATGCCCCAGGTGCGGGTGCCGAAGGCCTCCTCTTCTCGCCGCACCACGCCGTAGGTGGTGAGCACCAGGGTGTGGGGCTGGAAGCTGGCGGGCAGTTCCTCGCGGTTGTTGCCGTGGTGCACGAAGAAGGGCACGCTCGGAGCGAACTTGGCGATCTCCCGTTCCCAGTTGCCCAGCAGCGACGTGGGGCAGATGAGCAGGGTGGGCGGGCCGAAGCGGGGGCTCTGCTCCTGTCGCATCAGCAGGAGGGCCAGGACCTGGATGGTCTTGCCCAGGCCCATGTCATCGGCCAGGATGCCGCCCAGACCCAGGCGGGAAAGCCCTTCCAGCCAGGCCAGGCCCCGGAGCTGGTAGGGCCGGAGCTGGCCCTTGAAGCCCTTGGGCTGGGTGATGGGCTTGTCTGGCAGTCGTTTCAGTTCGGACAGGGCGCTGCCGAAATCACCGGCCACCTCCACTTCGATGGCTTCGGACACCCCGGGGATGCGGGCGGTGCCCGTGAGGGCAGCCGCCAGGGCCTCGCCCTTGGTCATTTTCTCGAAGCCAGCGCCACGGCTGGCCTGGATGACGGCGGTGATCTGCCGCAGGGTTTCGGGGTCCAGGGCCACCCACTTGCCCTTCCAGGCCACCAGGGGGTGCTTGAGGGAGGACAGCTGGGCGAAATCCTCCAGCTCCAGGCGGTCGTCTCCCAGCATGAGGGACCATTCGGCGCTGACGTTGCCCTCCAGCCCCTCCTGCCGGGTGGCGCCGGGCAGGGTGTCCTCCAGGGTCCGGGCCCCGAGGCGCACCTTCGCGCGCAGGCGGCGGGCACCGCCGAATTCCGCCATGCCTTCGGGCAGGTGGACCAGGAAACCCGCCTCCTTGAGCTGGGCGGCGCCTCGGGTGAGGAAGGCCCAGGCCTCCGTGGGGCTCAGCTTCAGATCCTCGGGCTTCTGGCCCGCCAGGGCCCCTTCGAGGGCCGGGAAGAAGGGAACGGCCCGGGCGAGGCCCCGCAGCAGAACCTTGCGGGCTTCCAGCACCGTGGCGTCCGTGGTGGACTCCCAGAGCCGGGCGACCTCGACGAAATCCCCCTGGGGGGTTTCGAGGCCCACCCGCAGGGTCCAGCCTTCTTCGCTGAGGCGGTCCGCCTCCTGGAAGGCATCGCGGCCCGGCGGCACCGGTGGCGCCTCCAGGCGCAGGGAAGGCCGGATCCACTGGGTTCGCGCGCCCTCGCTCCACTGCTCCATCTGTTCGCCGAGGGTGCGCTCGGTGATGCCGCTGGTGGGGAATTCATTCATCGGATGGGAGAGGGCCACCATCAGCCGCTCGTCCCAGGGCAGGCGGTCCCGCTTGTGGCCCCGCAGACGATGGATCAGGCCCAGGCGCGGGTCCTCGCCGGGGCGCAGGCTGCCTGCCACGAACCGGGCCAGGAAATCGGCGCCGTGCTCCAGGAAGGCTTTCACGAGCGGTTCTGGCCGGGGCGGCAGGGCCAGATCGTCCTCCACCTCTTCGGGATCGAGGGTGCCCAGGGCCAGCCCCTTGGTGAAGGCCCAGAGGTCATCCTGGGGGAAGGCCAGGGCCGAAGGCGGGATGGCCTTCACCAGCCGGTCCAGGGCCTCCCGGTCCGAGGGGCTGGTGAGGCTGATGCCCCAGGAGGCCCGCCAGGGCGTGTTGCCGGTTTCCAGCTGGGGCAGCAGGGCGCCGCGCAGGACCAGGGACTGGAGCAGGCGCAGGGCCGAAGCCCAGAAGGCGATGCTGCCGCCCAGGCGCGGGTCGTCAGGGGCCAGGCTGGCCAGCCAGGGCAGGGCCCGCTGCCAACGCAGGGGCACCGTGTGGGCTTCCACCAGGGCGCCGTCGGGCAGGAAGATCCGGGCCCGGGCGGGGGTCAGCCGATCCCGGCCGTGGAGGTGCCCCGGCAGCCCCCGCAGGGTGCGGAGCCAGGCGTGGGAATCCGCCTCCCCCGGAAGGCAGATGACGAAGCCGCGGTCCAGCGGGCGATACTGGAGGATCGGACGGATCATGCTTCCAGGTGTCCTCGGAGGGCGGTATGCGGCTGGGATTTGCAAGCGATCATGCGGGCTACGACCTGAAAGAACGCCTGAAGGCGTGGGCGATGGCGCAGGGACACGAGGCGGTGGACTTCGGCACCCATGGGCCAGCCTCTGTGGACTATCCGGATTTTGCGCACCGGGCGGCGGAAGGGAAAGAACAATGGGACAAGCTGGTCCTGGTGTGCGGTTCCGGCATCGGCATCAGCATGGCGGCCAACCGCCATGCCGGCATCCGCTGCGCCCTGGTGACCTCCCTTGAGCACGCCAAGCTGGCCCGGCAGCACAATGACGCCAACGCCATCGCTTTCGGCCAGCGGCTGACGGATCCGCTGCAGGCTGAATATTACCTGAAAACCTTCCTGGAAACCCCCTATGAAGGCGGGCGCCACCAGGGGCGTGTGGAGAAGATCGATGCGAAGTCCTGACGCCCTGCGTCCCCTCGTCCTGGAAACGGGCGTTCAGGTCCATGCCGAAGGCTCCTGCCTGGTGCGCCTGGGGAACACCCACGTGCTTTGTTCCGCCAGCCTGGAGGAGAAGGTGCCGGGGTGGATGAAGGGCAAGGGCCGGGGGTGGGTGACGGCGGAGTACGGAATGCTGCCCCGCAGCACCCACACCCGCACCGACCGGGAGGCGGCCAAGGGCAAGCAGCAGGGACGCACCGTGGAGATCCAGCGGCTCATCGGGCGCAGCCTGCGCCAGGCTGTGGACCTCGAAACCCTCGGCGAGCGCCAGATCACGCTGGATTGCGATGTGCTCAATGCGGATGGCGGAACCCGTTGCGCCGCCATCACGGGCGCCTGGGTGGCCCTGGTCCTGGCCCTGCGCGCGCACAGCCTGGAGGCGGCCCTGATGCGGCGCGTGGCCGCAGTGTCCGTGGGCCTGCTGGAACCCGGCGCCGAGGGGCGCCAGGGACTGATCCTGGATCTGGCCTACGAGGAGGATGTGCGGGCCGCGGTGGATGCCAACCTCGTGGCGACCCAGGCTCTCGGGGGGGCGGGGCTTGAGCTGGTGGAATTCCAGGCCACGGGCGAAGGCCGCAGCTACACCCGGGCCGAAGCCGAGGCCCTGATGGACCTGGGGCTCCAGGGATGCGCCCAGCTCATGACGGCCCAGGCGGAGGCTCTGGGATGAGGTCCGGGGCCCTGATCCTGGCCCTTGTGCTGGCATCGGGGCCTGTGGGCCTTCGGGCCCAGGAGGACGCGGCCGTGGTTCCGCTGGAACTGCCCCGGATCGAGGTGATTCCTCCGGACTTCGTCTTCCAGTTCCGGCCCCGGGTCGAGGTGCCGGGAAGGCCCACGGTGGCCCTGGCCTTGAGCGGAGGTGGTGCGCGGGGCGTGGGCCACATCGGCGTCTTCCAGGCGTTGGAGGCCGGCGGCTACCCGGTGGACGCCGTGGTCGGCACCAGCGCGGGTTCCCTCTTCGGAGCCCTGTGGGCCTGCGGCTTTTCGGGCCGCGAGATGGAGGGCCTCTTCGAGCGCATGGATTTCAACCGGGCCTTCCTGGACCCCCTCGTGCGGCAGCCCGGCAAGACGCTGGATGAGGATGAAGCTGAGAACGGAACGCTCATCGGGGTGCAGGTGGAGGCGGGGCTCCCCACCTTCGCTCTGGGGCTCCGTTCCGGCCGGGAGATCCAGCGCAGCCTGGAAGGCCTGCTGGCCCGAGGCGCCTACTTCTCCGGGGGTTCCTTCGATCGCCTGAGGGTGCCGTTCCGGGCCGTGGCCACCAACCTCCAGACCGGGCAGGGAAAGGTGTTCGATCGAGGGGATCTGGTGGAAGTGCTGCGGGCCTCCATGGCGGTGCCCGGGGCCTTCCGGCCCGTGGTCATCGAGGGGCAGCAGTTCGTGGATGGCGCCCTGGTGGAGAACCTACCCGTCCTTGTTTCCCAGCGCACCTTTCGGCCCAGCCTGACGATCGCTTCGGATGTTTCCACGCCGCTGAACGACCAGCCCACCACCAATTTCTTTTCCGTGACGGCCCGCAGCCTCGATCTGGCCATCGAACAGCGCCAGCGCGAAAGCCGCGAGGCTGCCACCGTGCTGGTGCAACCGGAGCTCGCGGGGGCGGATTTCTTCGATTACGGGAAGCAGTTGGCCGCTCTCGTGAAGGCGGGCCGCGAGGCCTTCGCCGCCCGGGAACCGGCCCTCCGCGCGGCCATCCTCAAGGCCTTCGGGGACGAAACGCCGCTGCCCTTCGATCGGGTGCATGTGCCCAACGTCCATCAGCTGGATCCAGCCCTGAAGGCGGTTCTTGCAGAGCTGCTGCCGGAGGGGCGTCCGGTGCTCAGGGTGCGCCTGCTGGCCGCGATGCAGCAGGCCATCGTGCATGGCCACGCCCGCGCGGCCCGCGCGGAGGTGATCCCTTCGCCCGAGGGGCCCCGTCTGAGGATGATCCTGGACGCCTTCCCCGACGTGAGCGGCTGGGAGGTGGAAGCGCCGGATCCCTGGCGGAGGGGCCTGGAGCAGGAACTCCGGGCCGAGCTGCCCTCCGGGGCTCCCTTCAACCCGGCCCGCTTCGGCACCGTGCTGAACCGATGGGTCCATCTCATGGCTGCGGAAGGAGCGCCGCTGGCGGATGCCCGAGGTTCCGGTTTCGATGAGGCCACGGGCCTCATCCGGGTGGTCATCCGGGAACCGAAGCTGGGGGCCATCGAGGTGCGGAAGGGGCGCAAGGAGGACGAGGCCTACCTCGTGCAGGCGATGCAGCCCTTGCTGGGGCGGCCGCTGCGCACCCGCGAACTGCGCCAGACCCTGGACATGGCGGAGGAACGGCTGCACCTCTCCGAACTGCACTACCTGCTTCGGCCTTCCTCCGGCGTTCCCGAGGGTTCGGAAGCGACCCTGGTCCTGCTTCCCGTGCCCGCTCGCAGGCTCACCTTCGATTTGAGCCTGGGCTACGAATCCACACTGGGAGGCGAAGTGGGCCTGCGTTTTTCGGCCCTGAACCTGGGAAACCGTCCCGTGGGTTTGGAAGTGGTGGCGGCCCGCAACCGCCTTCAGCGGGGCGCCTCGGCGGCCCTTCGGGTTCCCCTCTTCGGAGATCGTCCGGGAGCGGGTGTCCAGGTCTGGGCCAACGTGTTCGAGCAGCGCCTGGATACTCCTGTTCTCTTCCCCCTGCAGGAAGGCTTCGCGGACACCCTGGACCTGAAGGTGAAGAGTCGCGATCTGGGATTGGGGGGCTTCTGGCGGTTCGGGAATCAGGGCCAGGGACGGGTGGCCCTGGACGGCAGCTACCGCTGGGCGGCCTTCGCCCAGGAGGAAACGCTGGGGCGTCGCTCCCAGCGCTTCCTCCGCCTCAGTGCCGAATGGGACAACTTCGACCGCCACACCTTCCCTCGGCGTGGATTGATGCTACGGAGCCACTTCGGTGTGGGCGAATCCCTGGTCGGGCTCCAGCCCGAGGGGATGTTCCGGATGGCCTACCTGCGCGCCCGGGGGCTGACGGATTTCAGCGCTCGTCGTGCACCGCTGGGGCTGGGCCTGGATCTGGATGTGGAGTGGGGCTATGGCAAGGATCTGCCCCTGGATCGCTGGTGGGTGGTGGGTGGTCCCAGTTTCCTGGTGGGTTCCAAGTCCTTGGGCTTTCTGGCTCCCAACGTGCTGGTGGGCCGTTTCGGCGTGCCCTTCCGCATGAACGGACCCTTCGGGCTGTCTCTTCAGATGGTTCCCCGGCTGGATTACGGGCTCACCGGACGGACTTCTTCCGACCTGTTCCGGGATCAGCGGGGCCAGGGCGCAGGTCTGGTCATGCGGACCATGGTCGCCAAGTTCTATGTGGAGCTTTCCTACGGCTGGATGCGCACCCGCATGGCGGGCGAGCCCTGGACGCCTTTCCACGGCAGCTTCAACGCCCAGATCGGAACCCGCCCCTTCGATCTATGGAAGCGGCGCTGAGCCGTCGAGGCCGTAGGAAGCCCACCGATCCGCAATCCGCTCCAGGACCGCTTCGGGGAAGACCAGATCCCTCGGCCACTCCCGCGGGAAACCGTCGAAGGGTCTGTTCTTGCGCGTGGCATCAATGCCCACCTTGGAACCGAAGGCGAAGCGGTCGCTGGCGTGATCCAGCACATCCAGGGGACCGTCCACGAACATCATGTCGCGCCGGGGGTCCACGTTGCTGGTGAGGCGGAACAGCACCTCCTGCAGGTCATGGGGATCGATGTCCTCATCCACCACCACCACGCCCTTGGTGAACATGATCTGGCCGGTGCCCCAGATGGCGCTCATCACCTTCTGGGGATGGCCTGGGTACTCCTTTTTCAGGGAGACGATCACCAGGTTGTGGAAGGCGCCCGCAGCGGGCAGGTGCATGTCGCGGATCTCCGGCAGCACCATGCGCAGGAGCGGCAGGAAGATCCGCTCCGTGGCGAGGCCCAGGTAGGCGTCCTCCTGGGGCGGGCGCCCCACGATGGTGGCGGGGAAGACCGGATCCTTGCGCATCGTGATGGCCTCCACGTGCAGCACCGGGTAATCGTCCGCCAGGGAGTAGTAGCCCGTGTGGTCGCCGAAGGGCCCTTCGCGGCGCCGTTCCGCGGGATCCACCCAGCCTTCGATCACCAGCTCCGAATCCGCGGGCACCTCCAGATCGTTGGAGACGCACTTCACCAGCTCCAGCCCTTCGCCCCGCAGGAAGCCGCTGAAGAGCACCTCGCTGATGAAGGGCGGCAGGGGGGCCGTGGCGCAGTAGACCAGGTTCGGATCCCCGCCGAAGGCCACCGCCACGGGCATCCGCTCCCCGGGCGCGTAGCCGTGGCGGGCCCGGGCGCCATCGTGGTGGAGCTGGGTGTGGAAGCCCAGGGTGCGGTCGTCGAAGACCTGCAGACGGTAGAGCCCCATGTTCCGCCGGCCATCCTTGTAGCGCACATGGCTCATGCCGAGAGTGATGAAGGGCCCTCCGTCCTCGGGCCAGGTGGTGAGCACGGGCAGCTCCGAGAGCTTCACCGCATCGCCCTGGAGCACAACCTCCTGGCAGAGCCCCTTGCGCACGGTCTTGGGCATCCAGGAGCCCACCTCGGCGAGCATCGGCAGCTTGGCCAGCTTGTCCAGGAAGCTGCCGCCGGGCTTCGGGAGGGCCTGCTGGATCAGCCCTTCGATGCGGTCCGCGATGGCGTCCAGGCCGCGGGGTTCCCGGTCCACGCCCAGGGCCATCTGCATGCGGCGCAGGGAGCCGAAGGCGTTCATCACCACGGGCATCCGGTGGCCCTGGGGCCGCTCGAAGTACAGCGCCGAACCGCCCCCCGGCTGCTTGGACACCCGATCCGCGATGGCCCCCATCTCCAGGTACGGATCCACCGCCACCGGAACCCGGCGCAGCTCGTCGGCGGCCTCGAGCCGCTTGAGGAAGGTCTGGAAATCCTGGGACATGCGCGCCTCCCGAAGGTCATCATCGCAGCCCCTTTGCGAAGGCTGCATACTTCAGGCATCCCATCCACAGTGCCGGAGGAACCATGTCCCACGAACCCGAAGGCTGGGAGGCCCAGCGCGCAGAATTGGACGTATGGAAGGGGGCGCCCCTGGAGGAACTGGTCCAGCACATCGTGGACCGCTACCACCGCGAGGCCCGGGTGGAGATGGCCCGGCTGGAAACCCAGGTGGAAGAAGCGGCCCTCATGGAGGGGCGGCGCCATCCCGTGCTTCTGGAACTGCGGGAAGAGGTGGCCCGATTCTGCGTGGATCTGCGGGCGCACCTCCATGCCGAAGAGCGAATGCTCTTTCCGGCCCTGCTGGATCTGGCCCACGGACGGCCTCCCCAGGCGAGTGAAGATCTGCTGGAACCCCTGAAGCTCCTGGAGGACGAACACGGTGCCGTGGCGGGCCTTTTCAAGCGCATGCGGGCCCTCACGGACGGCTTCGTCCCCCCTGCGGATGCCCGGACCAGCCAGCGCAAACTCTTCGAAACCCTCCAGGCCCTCTCCGACAGTCTCTACCGCCACATCTACCTGGAGAACCAGGTGCTCTTCGCCCGGGTGCGGGCGCTGAAGATGTAGGAAGGCATCGTGGCCGGGGCATCCGGGCTCGCGCCATCGGCTGGCCCCGAAGGGGTGAGGGGCGTAGCCCCGAATCAAGCGGGCCGCCGATGTTTCTCGGGGCTTCGAGCCCCCTCCTCCGCCGCTGGACATGAGTGCGCCCCGCGTTTGCGGGGCGCTGATCTGGGGCGGATGAGGGGACTCGAACCCCCGACACCTGGAATCACAATCCAGTACTCTAACCAACTGAGCTACATCCGCCGTTGGGGCCGATCAGGATATCACAGGGGTGGGGTTCGGGCCAGGGTGGAACCTGGGGGATGTTGGCATCATATGGTCTGCGGCCCCCGGTGTGCGGGGCCTGTTCCAGAGGATGGCCATGAATCGTGTCGCGAAACAGACCTTGGGACTTTCCGTCTTTGCGGCGGCCTGTCTGGCTGCGGGGATGGGCCTGAGCTACCACTGGGTCGGGCAGGCCCAGGAGGAGAAGCCGGTCACGGTGGACGTGCGCAATGCCGGGGTGCTGCCGCCCATCGCCGAGGTGGCGGAGAAGCTCAATCCCACGGTGGTCGCCATCAAGAACACCACGTTCGTGAAGAGCCGGTCGGCTTCGGGTTTCCGGAATGAGGGGCCCAGCGATGAGTTCTTTGACTTCTTCTTCGGTCCGCGGCGTCCGATGCCCATGCCCCGGGAGGAGGAGAGGCGCCTCCAGGCGGGCGGCAGCGGCGTGGTCATCAGCCCCGATGGCGAGATCCTGACCAACAACCATGTGGTGGAAGGCATCCGGGGCGGCGATGCCGAGATCGAAGTGGCCCTTTCCGACAGCCGCACCTTCAAGGCCAAGATCCTGGGCCGCGACCGCGAGCTGGACCTGGCCCTGATCAAGATCGACGCCCGGCACCTGCCCTTCGCCAAGCTGGGCGATTCGGATGCCGCCAAGGTGGGCGAGTGGGTGGTGGCCATCGGCAATCCGCTGGGGCTCACCCACACCGTGACCCAGGGCATCATCAGCGCCAAGGGGCGCACGGCCCGCCAACTGGGAAACGGCAGCGGCGTGGAAGCCTTCCTCCAGACGGATGCGGCCATCAACCGCGGCAATTCCGGCGGTCCGCTGCTTAATCTCAAGGGCGAGGTGATCGGCATCAACACGGCCATCCGGGCCGACGGCCAGAACATCGGCTTCGCGGTGCCGGTGAACCAGGCCAAGCGCATCCTCAAGGACCTGCGCGCGGGCCGGCCCGTGAGCCGCGGTGCCCTGGGCATCTCCTTGGCCGAGCTGGATGCGGCCTTCCAGGATTCCCTGGGAGTGAAGGAAGGGGTGGTGGTGAGCGAGGTCTTCTCGGGCCAGGCCGCAGACAAGGCCAAGGTGGAGCGGCTGGATGTCATTACTGCGATCGATGGCGAGCCCGTGCGCAGCCAGGACGATCTGGTGGGCATCGTGAGCAGCCGCCGCGCTGGGGACCGGGTGGTGCTTTCCGTCGTGCGGGAAGGCAAGCGCAAGGAAATCCCTGTGGTTCTGGGCGACCGCAAGGATCTGCAGGAAGGGGAGGACGATGGCCAGGATGGGGAACGCGAGGGCAGCAAGGAAGACGGCGGCCGCGAACTGGACCTGGAGAAGACCTACGGATTCAAGGTGGCGCCCCTGACCCCTGCCACCCGGCACCAGTACCGCCTTGCGGAGGACCGCAAGGGCGTGGTGGTGGTCTCCGTGTCCACCCGCTCCGATGCGGCCGAGAAACTGGCCGTGGGCAATGTAATCAGCGCCGTGGGAACCCGCGATGTGGAGACCCTGGCCCAGTTCAACGCCGAAGTTAAGAAGCTGGGCGGCAAGTCCCTGATCCTCAAGGTGCAGGCATCCCAGGGGCCTGCGGCGATCACGGTGGCCATCCCGCCTCGCTGATCCCGGCTGTCCGCGGACCTTCGGAGGCCGCCGGAAGGCGGCCTCCGCCGTTCAGGGCAAGGCGAGGCGCACCTGCCGTCCGTGCTCCGCGAACCAGAGGGCGTTCTGGTCCGGCATGCCCGGCGGAGGGGCCGCGCCGGGACCCAGGATGCAGCGCTGGAAGGTCCCACTCGGGTGGGCGGAGGGATGCACATAGCACCCCGGAACGCGGCCTTCGGCCTGGGGGCCGAGGCGGGCTGCGGCGGAGATGAGCTGGTCCGGCGTGCCCACCTCCAGCCAGGGGAAGGGCTCCACCACCACGCCCAGATGGCGGCGCAGGCGGGGCAGCACATCCCGTTTGGTGTCGGCGGGGCCTTGATCGGGCAGCAGGGCCAGGGCTTCGGCGCCCCAGAAGGCTGCGCCCGTGAAATGGTAGGGGCCCCGGCCGGTCTCGCCCGGCGGCAGGATCCAGCCTTCGTCATCGGTCCACACGGGGTTCCAGGGTCCGCCTGGATGGGGCACCAGCAGCCAGCTCAGTTGGGCGCCACACCGCCGGTGCGACTCGAGAAAGGCCACCCAGGGGACCTCCGCCAGGGCATCCCCGTTCCACACGGCCAGGGGGTCGGCGCAGCGGCCCCGGGCGTGGCGGAGGCCTCCCGCGCTGCCGAGCAGTTCGGGCTCATCGAAGACGGTAAGGTGGCCAGCGGCCGCTTCCCGGAGGGCTTCGGCCAAATGGTGTGCGTTGCAGCCCAGCGTCTTGAAGCCTGCAGCCTTCAGCTGGTCCCCGCTCCAGAGCAGCAGCGGTTTGCCGACGAGGGGCCACGCGGGTTTGGGCAGCACCTGGGACAGGGGGCCCATGCGGGTGCCGAGGCCGGCCGCCAGCAGGAACCCGTCAAGGGGTTTCAAGGACGGCATCCGGCGGGACGGGGCGGAGCAGGAAGCGCCGGGGGGCCATGCCGCGCATCTCCAGCACACGGATTCGCCAGCCCTGGAGGCGAAGCTCATCACCCTCCTGGAGGATGCGCCCCAGCTGCTCCTGGAAGAAGCCGCCGAGGCTTACGGAACCCGCTTCCGAATCCAGCTTCAGGTCCAGGTGGTCCTCCAGCTGCTCCAGGGTCACGGTGCCTTGGGCCAGCCAACCGCCTCCGCGTGTCCGGCGCAGGTTGATGACCTCCCGGTCGAACTCGTCCTGGATCTCGCCCACCAGTTCCTCGAGGATGTCCTCCAGCGTGACGAGGCCATCCACGCCGCCATGCTCGTTCACCACCAGGGCCAGATGCTGCTTCTGGCGCTGGAAATCCAGGAGCAGGTCCTGGATCAATCGCATTTCGGGCACCAGGAAGGGGGCCCGGGCCAGTCGGCGCAGATCGAGGGTTTCGCCTTCTTCGTGGAGGGCCCAGAGCAGTTCCTTGAGATGGATGACACCCACCACCTGGTCGAGATTCCCCTCCACGAGCGGGATTCGCGTGTGGGGCGTGGTGCGGGCCAGCCGGAGGTTCTCCGCCAGGCTCCGGGTGGTGTCGAAGGCCACCACATTGCCCCGTGGGACGGCGATCTCCTTGACAGTGCGCCGGGAGAAGGCGAAGAGGTTCTCGATGAGTTCCGCTCGGGAAAGCTCCAGGCCGCCGCTCTCCCGGGTCTTCTCCAGGATCCGCTTGAACTCCTCCTCGGAGGGCAGCAGATCCTCGGCATGCTCTCCCGGAGGCAGGCCCATGAGGCGCTCGACACCTCGGCTCAGCAGCGAGAGCAGGGCTGTGAGGGGATGGACCAGACGGGACCACGCCAGCAGGGGGCGGGCGGTCCAGAGGGCCCAGCGACCCGCATTGCGGATGGCGAAGGAGCGGGGCAGCAGTTCCGTGAGGACCACATGCAGGGTGGTCATGAAGAGCAGCGCCAGGGTAGAGGCGAGGGGAGCCACCAGCCACGGCCACGGGAGCCAGGCCAGGGCGGAGGCCAGGGGGCCCTGGAAGAGATCCTCGCCAATGGCGCCGAAGGCCAGGGCCAAGGTGGTGATCGAAACGAGGATGGCCGAGAGGTGGTAGCTGAGGCGGGACTGGATCTCCAGGGCCGCCTGGGCCCGGGGATCCCGGCCCTTCATGGCCTCCAGTTGCGTAGGGCGCACTCGGACCACGGCGAACTCCGCCAGCACGAAGAAGGCGGAGAGCAGGAGGAGAAGGGCGCTGAGGATCAGCGGCCAGAGGTGCATGTCGGGAGGCTCAGACGGGGCGTGTCAGGTCCGAAGCGCGCCGGATGCCGTTCTCCAGATCCTTGAGGGCCTCGGAGAGGGATTCCAGCCGGGCTGTGCGCTCGTTCAGGTGCCCATCCAGCTCCCGCTTGGCCTGATCGAGCTGCGCGTGCTGCTCCTGAAGGGCGGCCAGATCGGCTTCGAGCTTACCGATGCGGCCTTCACGCTCGTCGATGCCCTGCAGGAGCTCGATCCGCTGCCGCTCCGATTCCGTGGTCAGGCGGGTGAGCTCGTGCTCCCGCTCCAGGGCGATCTTCTGCAGCCGATCCTTGGCGGTCTGGAGCTCGTCGCAGGCCTTCTGGGCCTGGGCCAGTTCCGTCGCATGCAGTTGCCGGGCCCGCTTCAGCTCCGCCTCGTGGGCCTTCAGGGCCTCGGCCAGTTCGGTTTCTCGGGCGGCCAGGGTCGATTCCCGTTCGGCCAGGAGGCCTTCCAGCTCCTGGCGCCGGGCCTCGGCCTGCTCCAGGGCTGCGTTCCGCGCCTGGGCGTCCTTCTCCATGTGGCCCAGGCGGCTGCCTTGCTCGGCCAGTTCGCGGCGCTGTCCCCGGAGCGTGGCCTCCAGGCCGGCGATGTCCACCTTGAGGACATCCACCTCGCGGGCATGGGCTTCGATCAGTTCGTGCCGCTGGGCGGCTTCCGTCTCCAGTTCGGTCATGCGGGCCAGTCGGGCCTCGGTTTCGGCCTGCATCCGGTCCAGGGCTTCCCGAGCATCGCGGGCTTCGCGCCGCAGGGTGTCGAGCTCGGGCTGCATGCGCTCCAGGCTCTTCCGGGCCTCAGCGGCCGATTGGGCCTGTTTTGTCTGTTCGGCTTCCGCGGTCTGGGCCCGCTGGTCAGCATCCTGGGCGCGCTGCTCTGCGGCCCCAAGGGCTTCCTCGGTCTCTTTGAGGCGCTGCTGGAGCTCTCCGGAGTGCTCCGCCTGCTTGCGTTCGGCCTCATCCAGGTTGCGGGTGGCGCGGGCATGGGCTTCCTGGATGGAAGCCAGTTCGCCGGATTGGGCTTCCAGGCGGGATTCCAGTTCGGCGGTGGCGCGGCTGTGGTCCTGAGCCAGCCCGCGGAGGCGCTCCACTTCCCCCTGGAGGTGGTCGCGTTCCGATTCGAGCCGCTGGGCCAGATCGCGGGCCTGCTTCAGTTCCGCGAGTTCGTGGTCTTTGCGGGCCAGGGCTTCGCCCATGTCCTGGAGCTTGACCTCCAGATCCTTCACCCGGGCATCCAGGAGTTCCACGCGTCCCGCATCCTTGGACGCCGCAGCAGGCTTGGGAGGCAGGAGGGCCGGGATGGGGATCGCGGGCGCCGGTGAGGCCGCTGGGGCCGGGCGTGGGGGCGCCGGAGGCAGGGGCGCCGGGACCGGCGGCACCGGCATGGATTCATCGAGAAGGCTCTCTTCCCAGGCGCCGCCCAGATCAACCATGTCGCCGAAGGGGTTATCCGGATCCACGGCCCTGCGGGGCACCAGGGGTTCCAGGGCCGTGACCAGGGTGCTGGAATCGATGGGCTTGTTCAGGTAGAGATCGGCCCGGCCCTTCAGGCTGCGATGGCGGGCGTACTCCTCCTCCGTGGCCTTGGCGCTGATGAGGGCGATCTTGACGGCCGACAGGGCGGGGTTCCTCCGGATGGAGGAGCAGACGGCGTAGCCCTTGTTCTCGGCAACCTCCACGCAGAGCAGGACCGCTGCGTAGCCGCCGCCCTCCAGGCGCTGGAGAACCTCCTCGGTGCGGTTCAGGTAATCCACCTCGAAGGCCGCCTCCAGGGCGACCTGGTGGTCCTGGATGAACCGACGGTCACTGTCCACGATGAGCAGGCGCTGGCCCATTGAATCGTTCCTTGGCTGCCGGACCAGTCTACCCGCACCGCTCCGGATGTGCCCGGGGTGGGCACGGCCTGGAGGCTTCTTTTCGTGCGTCGTGCCCGGAGTAGTCTGCTGGAATGGGCCAGATGCATGGAGGCGCCATGAAGATGGGACGCTGGATCCTGGGGTGGGGCATTGCGGCGGGCCTCGCCGCGGCGCCTCCGATCGTGCTGGTGCATGGAGGCGCCAGTTGGATGGGACCGAAGCCGCCGCGCGGAAGGGGATCGAAACCCTGAAGACCGGCGGCGGCGCCCTGGCGGCTGCCCTGGAAGCGACGGTGGTCCTGGAGGATGATCCCCGCTTCAACGCCGGAACGGGGGCCAACATCCGCCTGGATGGCCGCACGGTTCAGATGGATGCGGCTGTGATGGACGGAAGCACGGGGGATTTCGGTGCCGTGGCGGCGCTGGAGGGGGTGAAGAATCCCGCACGCGTGGCCTTGAAGGTGATGGAAAGTCCGCATCTCCTTTTGGCGGGTGAAGGCGCTCAGCGCTTTGCGCGGGTCATGGGCTTTCCACCCTACGACCCCATCTGCCCGGAGAACCGGGCCCGCTTCGAACGGCTGAAACAGCTCCTGGCCGAGGCGGATCGCGGGAACTCCGAACTGGAGGCCTGGACCGGCTACGACTGGCGGAAGGCCTGGAACTTCCCGCGGCCCCTGAAGGAGGCCCTGGTGGAGCTTCTGGGCCACCCCGATACGGTGGGCGCCGTGGCCCGGGATGCCCAGGGGCGCTATGCCGCAGCCATCTCCACGGGGGGAACCAGCATCACCTTCTACGGCCGTGTGGGGGATGTTCCGATCTTCGGCGCGGGGATCTACGCCGGGCCCAGGGGGGCTGTGGCCTGCACCGGCCACGGCGAGGAGATCATCAAGCGGCTCGTGGCCAAGTCGGTGTACGACGATCTGGCCCGGGGCCTGCACCCTCAGAAGGCCGTGGATCGGGCCCTTCGAAACGTGCCGCCCTCCGTGGGGATGGGCATCATTGCCGTGGGCGACCTCGGAGATGGAGCCGGCTGCAACCTGGATGGGCCCCGGAAGGGCAGTTACCGCGGGACCCAGCGCATGGCCTGGAGCCTGGCCCGCTGATCAGCCCTTCAGGCAGGCCAGGGCCTCCTGCAGGCAGGCTTCCCAGGTGTCATCCGGAGTTTCCTCGAACAGGAACTCCACCGCATTCCCTGCCGGGTGGGCTTCCGGATGGGCCGACCAGGCCTCGAAGAGGGTATCCAGAGGGGCGCGCTCCAGCTTGTGGGCCCGGAATTTGTGGGCCTTGCGGGCCCGGTCGGGGTCCGGGCCCCGGAGGGCCAACCCATGCCGGGGCGTCAATCGGAATCCGAAGGCCTGGGACCAGATCCCCCCCAGCTTCTGGTTGAAGTGGAGAAAGGTGCCATGGATGGAGCGGGTGGCCTCCAGGCCGCGGTCGGGTCCCTGCCAGGCTGTGGCCCAGCGAAGCAGGAGGGCCTCGGCCCGGGCCCGCTCTGCGGGGGGATGGACCTTGGGCAGGACCGCTTCCAGGAATGCCTCCAGCTGCTCCACGATCCCTCCTTGGATGTCTCTAGTTAACTCCAGGCGCCGGTGCCCCGAAAGGTAAGGAGATGGGCCCCGGTCCATCCTCATCCCCATGAAGCCTTCTGACCTGCGTCCACCGCGGCGCACTCCCTGGTGGTTGCTGCCTGCGGCGGGCGGCGCGGCAGGGCTGTGGATCACCGCCTTCAATGCCTGGATCGGGCCTGGCATGGGGGCCGCCGCAGGAACCTGGGTCCTCTGGATGGGGCTTGCGCTGCTGGCGGCCGGAGCTTCCGTGGCGCTCCATCTGCACACCAAGGCCAGCCTGGCCGGGGCGGAAAGACGTCTTCGGCGTTCAGAAGAGGCGCTGGCGCGCTTCTTCAATGCCATCCCGGTGGGGGCGCTCCTGCTGGATGGAGTGGCCCGTGTGATCCGGGCCAATGCCCGGGCGCTGGCCCTGCTGGGGCAGGACGAGGAAGGTGTGCGGAAGGTGGATTGGCGGGATCCGAACATGACCCTGCTGCAGGCGGACGGCAACCTCATCGCCCCGGAGGATCGCCCCCTGATCCGCGCCCTTCGCACGGGCAAGCGGGTGGAGGAAGTGGTCCTCGGGATCGAGCGTCCCGACGGCAACTGGGCCTGGATCTCCGTGACCGCCGAGCCGCACCTGGACGCCGAGGGGAGAG
>MWBB01000006.1 GCA_002068835.1 Acidobacteria bacterium ADurb.Bin340
GGGAAGCGGAGCAGCTTGGTCGGGGCGGCCAGGGGCGCGGCCTGGGCAGAACCGAGGGCCGAGCCGAGGGCCGAACCCAGGGCCAGCAGCCCTGCGAGACGGGTGAGGCGATGCATGGAACCTCCAATCGAGGGGCCCGGATGGGCGGGGGCGGATGATGCATTGTAAGACGAGGCTAGGCCCCGGGCCTTTCTTTCCGGCCGTGCGATCATGCGGCCATGGATGCTCCGCTCTCCGTCAAACGCTTCCTGGAGCAGGTCAAAGCCAAGGTGGAGCCCGGCTTCGCCGCCTGCTGCCTGGTGGGGGAGGTGTCCAACGCGCGCACCTCGGGACGCCACTGGTACTTCACCCTCAAGGAGGAGGGCGCGGCCCTCTCCTGCGCCGTGTGGTCCAGCCAGCAGCGATTTCTCAAGGCCACCCCCAAGGACGGCCAGCGGGTGGTGGTGAAGGGCAGCCTGGGGCTCTACGTGCCGGGCGGCAGCCTGACCTTCGCCGTGACCCACCTGGAGGCGGCGGGCACCGGGGACCTGCAGCAGCGGCTGCGGGAGCTGGAGGCGGCCCTGCGCGCCGAAGGGCTCTTTGAACGGCCCAAACGGTCCCTGCCGCGGGTGCCCCGGCGCCTGGGCGTGGTGGCGGCCCTGGGGGGCGCGGCCCTGCATGATGTGCTGGAGGTGGCCGGACGCCGGGCGCCGGGCCTCCCGATCCTGGTGGCCCCGGCTGCGGCCCAGGGGGACCGCTGCGTGCCGGAGGTGCTGGCGGCCCTGGCGGCCCTGCAGGATCCGGCCCTGGGCTGCGACGTGCTGCTGCTGGTGCGGGGCGGGGGCAGCCTGGAGGACCTCTGGGGCTACAACGATCCGGCCCTGGTGCGGGCCGTGGCCGCCTGCCGCCTGCCGGTGGTCACGGGCGTGGGCCACGAGATCGATACCACCCTGGTGGATCTGGCGGCGGACCTCCGGGCCGCCACCCCCAGCCAGGCGGCGGAACGGGCCACCCCGGACCGGGCCCATCTGGCTGCGGAGCTGCGGCGCCGGTTCGAAGCCTTGCAGCGGGCCATGGAATGGCGGCTCCAGGGCCTGGAAACGGAACTGAACCTGCGGGTGGACCACGGCCTGCTGCGCCTGGCCCCTGACGGCCCCGCCCGGATCCGCCTGGAGGCGCTGGTGCAGCGGCTGGAGCGCAGCCACCCCCAGCGCCGCCTGGACCAGGCCCTGGCCCGCCTGGCCGTGCTGCGCCAGCGGCTGCGCCACAGCGCCGACCGGGCTTCCGGCGAAGCGGACCGCCTGCGGGTGCGGGAAGCCCAGCGGCGGATGCATCCCGCCCTTCAGCGCAGCCTCGAAGCCCGGGCCCGGCGCCTTGAAGTGCTCGGGGCCCGCCTTCGGGGCCTGGACCCCCGCGCGCCCCTGGACCGGGGCTTCGTGCTGGCCCTGGATGGCCACGGCCAGCCCGTCATTTCCGCCCAGAGCCTCCCCCCGGGAAGCCCCCTGGACCTCCAGTGGAAGGACGGGCGGCGACGGGCGCGGGTGGAGTAGCCCCCCAGGCTTCGAGCCGCTGCCGGGCCCAGGCGCCCCATCCCCCGGGCAGGCGGTTGCCGGCCTGGCAGTGCCCCGCGCCGGGGACCACGGTGAGGTCCGGGTGATGGGCCGCGATGCGCCGGACCCCAGTCAGGGGCGTCTCCCGGTCCGCATCCCCCGTGACCAGGGCGATGGGGGTGCGAAGGCCCCGGGCGGCTTCGATGGCCGAAACCTGATCCGGGTCGAAGCCCGCCAGGGCGCCCGTGCGGCGGACGGCCACTGCCTGGGCGGGCCGGGTGAGGGGTTCGAGGAAGCCCGCCTGGAGCCGGATGTGGTCCGAGGCCGCCGCCCTCAGGTCCGCGAAGGGGCATTCCAGCAGGGCGCCGCCCAGGGGGCCGCCCCCGGCCTCAAGGTCCGCTAAGGCCAACAGGGCCGTGCCCGCGCCCATGCTCCAGCCCGCCAGCACGATGCGGGACCGCTCCGTGCCCCGGGCTTCCAGGGCGCGCACCACGGCGGCCACATCGGCCCGCTCCCAGGCTCCTAGCGTGCAGGGTCGGCTGGGATCGCGGTCCCGTCCGCGGAAGGTGAAGCCCACCGCGTCCCAATCCGGCAGGTCGGCGGCCCGGGGCAGGGTGCCCCAGGCGTCATCCCCGAAGCCATGGAGGAACAACACCACGCCCTTGGAGTTGGCCCGCTTCAGGTGCCAGACCTCCAGGGATGCCCCCTGGCCTCCGGCCACCCGGAAGGATTCCCAGCGCCCCCCGGGTTGCCGGAGGCGGGTCCGCAGGGACTCCCGCTGGGGTTCCGTGCGGCTGGGCGTGGGCACCCCCAGCAGCATGGGTGGCAAGAACCACCACCCCGCCGCCAGGCTGGCGGCCAGGTAGAACCCCAGGAGGAGGGCGGCGGAAACCAAGCATCGTCGGCGCATGGAAGCCCTACGGGAGGCGCTCGGGACCGTTGATCCCTACGCCTGTTCTCCCAGGTCCCAGGGCAGGGACCAGTCCTGTTCGCTGAGGCGTTCCATGCGCTCGCAGGGTGCGATGACGAGGCCCGGGGCGATGGACAGGTGGGGATAAGCCTCGCGGAAGGCGCGGATGCCCCGGGCATCGGCCCGGGAGACCCGGGTCTTGGCCTTGATCTCGATGGGGAAGAACCGGCCATCCCGTTCCAGCAGGAGGTCCACCTCCGCCCCGCCCGCGCTCCGCCAGTGGTGGAAGCGCGGCGCCAGGGACAGGGTGGCGGCCTGCTTGCGGAGGTCGGCCACCACGAAGCTTTCGAACAGGGGGCCCCACAGGGGATGGCCCCCCAGGGCCGCGGGGCTGGAGAGGGCCTGGGCCCAGCAGGCCAGGCCCGTATCCGCCAGATGGCCTTTGGCTTTCCCTGAAACCCGCTTGAGGGCGTTGCCTGCGAAGGCGGGCACTTCGAACCACTGGAAGGTGGCCACCAGGAGGTCCAGCCAGCGCCGGGCCGTCTGGGGCGTGAGGCCCAGGTCCCGCCCCAGTTGGCTGGCGTTGATTTCCTGCGCAGTCAGGGCGGCGGCCAGGCGGACGAAGCGGCCGAAGGCGTGCCAATCCGAGACTTCGGTGAGCAGGCGCACATCCCGCTCCACATAGGTGCGGAAGTAGGCGGACCAGAATTCGGGCACGACCTCCAGGGGCAGGCGTGCCGGTTCGGGAAGGGTGCCCCGCCACACCGTTTCGAAGGCCGGGGCGGGCAGGGGCAGGCGCTCCCGGGGCTGGGCCGGGAACCCTTCCGGATCCTGGAGCCAGGCTTCCAGCCAGGGGGCCTCCGCTGGTGGCGCGGCCAGTTCGCCGAGGGCGAAGCCCTCCAGGTCCAGGAACACCGCCCGTCCGGCCAGACTCTCCGCAAGGTTGCGGAGCACATGCCACTGCTGGGAGCCGGTCAGGAGGTACTGCCCGGGGGTGCGATCCCGGTCGATGCGCCGCTTCAGCGCCGCCACCAGCTCCGGAACGAACTGGATCTCATCGAGGATCACGGGGGCCGGGTGGTTGTCCAGGAACAGGTCCGGATCCCGCCGGGCATTGCCGATGTCCTGGACGGGATCGAAGACCACCATATCTGCGACGGCCCCGAAGGCCTGCTTCAGGAGGGTGGTCTTGCCCACCTGGCGGGCCCCCGAAACCACCACCACCGGGAAGGTCCGGGCCAGTCGTTCCAGGCGTGGGCGCAGAAGGCGGGGGGTCAACATTCCATTAATTTGATGATGCCATCATTAAATTGCAAGACTTTTGTCCCTGTCCATCCAAAAACCGGCCCGGGTCGCCCCGGGCCGGTTCAGGCGGGCGCTGGGCCCTTCAGGGCATGAGCATGCCGCCGTTCACGGAGATGGTGCAGCCGCTGATGTAGCCGGCCTCTTCGGTGGCCAGGAAGCTCACGGCGGCGGCGATGTCCTCGGGGGTGCCCATGCGGCCCAGGGGGATCTGGCGGTTGAACTCGGCTTTCACCTCATCGCTCAGCTTGTCGGTCATGGCGGTGGCGATGTAGCCGGGGGCCACGGCATTGCAGGTGATGTTGCGGCTGGCCAGCTCCCGGGCGGTGGTCTTGGTGAGGCCGATCAGGCCGGCCTTGGAGCTCACGTAGTTGGCCTGGCCCGCGTTGCCCATCTGGCCCACCACGGAGGCGATGTTGATGATGCGGCCCCAGCGCTGCTTCATCATGGGCTTGGCCACGGCCTGGGTGGCCAGGAAGGCGCCCTTCAGGTTGATGTCCATGACCAGATCCCACTCCTCCTCCTTCATCTGGATGAGGAGCTTGTCCTTGGCGATCCCGGCGTTGTTCACCAGGATGTGCAGCCCGCCGTGGCGCTTCACCACCTCGTCCACCGCCGCGCGGATGCTGTCGCCTTCGGCCATGTTCAGGAGCACGTAGTCGCCCTTCTGGCCCGCGGCCTGGATGTCGGCCACCACGCGCTTCAGGTCGTCCTCGGTCATGGGCAGGGAAGCGCACACCACCGTGGCCCCCTGGGCGGCCAGGCGCTTGGCGATGACTTCGCCGATGCCCTGGCTGGCGCCGGTGACGAGGGCGATCTTGCCGTTCAGCTGGAACATGGAGCCTCCTGCGAAAAAAAACAGGATACCAGCCGGTCCCGGATCCCCCTGGCGTCCGCCTCTCAACGGCCCACACCGAGAACGTTCCATCCCGAAACGAATCCCAGTGACACGGAATACAGGAAAAGTCATGGAATGAAATAATATTTATGGATATTTTTTGATCATTATGTATCTATTGTTTTTAAACCAGTGATGCACGGTGGTTCACGGTGATAAATATGATTGAAATCATTTTTTATGGTTTAAGTGTTTTGTTTTTTATTTTGTCTTTTCTCTGTGTCCTCCGTGTCTTCGTGGTGAAACTTTTTTAATTTATCTGTTTCAGCCAGGTCGCCAGGGGGGTGAGGTCGGCCTGGGGGGTCTCGTCGCTGTAGGCTTCGGTGGCATTGAGGGCGCTGAGGTCCACCCGGGGGCGGGGTTCCTTTTTCAGGAGGTGGTTGGCGTCCTTCAGGTCGATCACGGTGCCGGGAAAGGTGGGCGGGATCGCGTCCGGCTTGGGGGTCTGCACGTCCTTGTCGCCCCAGGCGGCGGCCAGGGGCACGGTCACGCGGGCCGCGAGGGGCCAGGGGTCCAGGTCCAGGGTGGCCTTCACGAAGGACAGGCTTTCGGGCTGCATGAGGCTGCGGCCCAGCATCACCAGGCCCGGGAACACCTGGGGCGATCCGGTCGGCTGGGGCTTGTCCTCCCGCACGGCCTGGAGGACCGAGGCCAGGTAGGCCAGGTTCGCGGGGGCCTGTTCCGGCGGAAGCTGCGCCCGCACCTGGGCTTCGATGGTCCGGGCCATGGTCTGCCCCGGCAGACCCAGCAGCAGCAGCGCATCGGCTCCCTGGGCCGCCAGCAGGCTCAGGAGCGCCCCTTCGCTGTGGCCCACCAGCAGGAGCTTCTTCCCCTTGGCTTCGGGCAGGGTGCGGGCAAAGGCCAGGGCCGCTTTGAGATCGCCCACCTGGGCATCCAGGCTGATGTCCAGCTTGGGATCCTTGGAGCCGATGAAACGCTTGTCCCACCGCAGGCTGCCCAGGCCCTGGGAGGCCAGCCAGGCCGCCAGGTCCCGCCCCCCGTGGCTGGGAAGGCGCTGGCCCGTGCGGGGATCCCGGATGAGGGGGTTGGACCAGTCCCGGTCCGTGGGGCCGCTGCCCGCCATGAGCACGGCGAAATATCCGTGGCCCTGGGCGGCCCGCACGCTGCCCTTGAGGGGGAAACCGTTGAAGCCCGGGAAGGAGGCCTCGCGGTTCTCCGGCGATGGCGAGGCAGCGGGGGCCGGCGGTGGCGCGGGCGCCGTATGGACCAGGGCGGGCAGCAGAAGCAGGGGCAGCAGGGACATGGGGCCTCCGCCTCCACCATGCCATCGTCGGGGCCGTGGTTCCGCCCGGGGGATGGAACCCGTACAATCCGGACAACCATCGCATTGCGATGATCCCTCCCACCCTGCAATTGAAAGGACCCGGCATGAGGAACCTGCTCCGCACCGCCGCGGCGGCGACCGTCCTGACGGCCACGGTGGCCGCGCCCCGGCTCGAAGCCTGCACCAACATCCTGGTGACCAAGGGCGCCAGCAAGGACGGCGCGCCCATGATCGCCTACACCGCCGATGCCCACGTGCTCTACGGCGAGCTCTACTTCAAGGCGGGTGGCCGCCACGCTTCCGGCGCGATGCGCGACATCATCGAGTGGGATACGGGCAAGTTCCTGGGCCGCATCCCCGAGGCGCCGGTCACCTACACCCGGGTGGGCAACATCAACGAGCACCAGGTGGCCATCGGTGAAACCACCTTCGGGGGCCGCCGGGAACTGGGCGATCCCACGGGCATCGTGGACTACGGCAGCCTGATCTACATCGCCCTGGAGCGTTCCAAGACCGCCCGCGAAGCCATCCAGGTGATGACCCAGCTGGTGGAGGAGTTCGGCTACGCCAGCAGCGGCGAGAGCTTCAGCATCGCGGACACCAACGAAGTCTGGATGCTGGAGATGATCGGCAAGGGCAAAGGCCAGAAGGGCGCCGTGTGGGTGGCCGTGCGCATCCCCGATGGCACCATCGCCGCCCACGCCAACCAGGCCCGCATCCGGCAGTTCACGCACCTGAAGGCCGACGAGGTCATGTATTCCAAGGACGTGATCTCCTTCGCCCGGGAAAAGGGCTGGTTCAAGGGCTCCGACAAGGCCTTCAGCTTCGCCGATACCTACGCGCCCCTGACCTTCGGCGCCCTGCGTGGCTGCGAAGCCCGGGTTTGGAGCATCTTCAACCGCGCGGCCAAGGGCGCGGGCGTCAGCATGGATTTCGTGAAGGCCGTGCCCGGCGCCAAGCCCATGCCCCTCTTCGTGAAGCCGGACCAGAAGCTGGATCCCCGGGATGTGATGACCCTGCTGCGGGACCACTACGAGGGCACTGAATTCGACATGACCCAGGATGTGGGCGCAGGCCCCTTCAAGTCCCCCTACCGCTGGCGCCCCATGGGCTTCAAGGTGGGCGACCAGGCCTATGTGCACGAGCGGGCCATCAGCACCCAGCAGACCGGCTGGTCCTTCGTGAGCCAGAGCCGGGGCTGGCTGCCCAACCCCATCGGCGGCGTGCTGTGGTTCGGGGTGGATGACACCGCCACCACCACCTACTTCCCCGTGTACTGCGGCATCAAGGAAGTCCCCAAGCACTGGGCCCAGGGCCACGGGAGCATGCGGGAATTCAGCTGGGACAGCGCCTTCTGGGTGACCAACGCCGTGACCAACTGGGCCTACAGCCGCTGGTCCGACATGATCGGGGACGTGCAGAAGGTCCAGCAGGAGCTGGAAGGAACGTTCATCTCCGAGCAGGCGGAGATCGATGCCCAGGCCGCCTCCCTCTTCAAGCAGAGCCCCGGCCAGGCCCGTGACTTCCTCACCGCCTACACCGCCCGCCAGGGCGAGCGGGTCTACAACAGCTACCGGAAGCTCTTCGAGCACCTGATGTGGAAGTACCTGGACGGCAACGTGCGCGACGAGATGGGCAACGTGAAGCACCCGGCCTATCCCGCCGACTGGTACAAGCGCATCGCCGACGAGCGGGGCGAAATCCTGAAGGTCAAGAAGGTCCAGGGCCTCGCCCAGGACGAGGAATAGACCTCCGCGCACGCAGGAAGGGCCGGGCTTGCCCGGCCCTTCCTGCGTGAAAAGCCCTTCGTCCCGGGCTGGGAGGCCTGGAATAATCGAAGGTTCACCGTCTGTTTTCCAACCTGCGACCGGCGCGCGCTTTCCAGCGCCCGGGGAGGCCCCATGACCCGCATCGATCCCCATTCCTACTTCGACGACGCCCAGCCCCGTACCGGTCGCTGGCACCTGCGCCTGCGGGTGGATTTCGACCGCAAGGTGCTGGAGGGGGAGGCCACGCTGATCTTCCCGGAGCCTGTGGAGGGGCCGCTGGACCTGGACACCAAGGGCCTCGCCATCCACCGGGCCCATGTGACCGCCAACATGACCAAGGTGCCCTTTGAACTGGGGCCCGAGGACCCGATCCTGGGCCGCCGCCTGCGCTTGAACCTGCCCGCCGGAACCCTGGGCGTGACCGTGGCCTACGAGACCAGCCCCGAAGCCATCGGGCTGCAGTGGCTGGCTCCCGAGCAGACCGAGGGCAAGCGCAAGCCCTTCCTCTTCAGCCAGTGCCAGGCCATCCACGCCCGGACGCTGATGCCCTGCCAGGACTGCGCCGTGGCCCGGGTGGCCTACGATGCGGAGATCACGGTGCCGGCGGGCCTTACGGCCGTGATGAGCGCCGGTCCCGATGGGGATCATCCGGCCGGTTCCGGATGGCACACCTTCCGCTTCAAGATGCCCCAGCCCATCCCCAGCTACCTGCTGGCCCTGGCCGTGGGCGAGCTGGAAGGCCGCGATGTGAGCCCGCGCGTACGCGTGTGGGCCGAGCCCGCCACGGTGGAGAAGGCTGCCTGGGAGTTCGCGGAGACCGAGAGCTTCATCCAGAAGGCCGAGGGGCTCTTCGGGCCCTACGACTGGGACCGCTACGACATGCTGGTGCTGCCGCCCTCCTTCCCCTACGGCGGAATGGAGAATCCCCGGATGACCTTCCTCACGCCCACGCTGCTGGCGGGGGACCGGAGCCTGGTGGATGTGGTGGCCCACGAGCTGGCCCACAGCTGGACCGGCAATCTGGTCACCAATGCCACTGCCGAGCACTTCTGGCTGAACGAAGGCTTCACGGTGTGGGCCGAGCGGCGCATCCTGCGGGCCCTCAAGGGCGAGGAGGCCGCGGCCCTGAGCTGGGCCCTGGGGCAGAAGTCCCTGGACGAGAGCCTGGACCGCTTCAAGGACCAGCCGGAACTCACCAAGCTGCGCACCCACCTGGAGGGCGTGGATCCGGACGATGCCTTCAGCAGCATCCCCTACGAGAAGGGCGCGCGGCTGGTGGTGAGCCTGGAGCGGGCCGTGGGCGAAGCGGCCTTCGACGGCTTCATCCAGGCATACATGAAGCACTTCCGCTTCCAGTCCATCACCACGGAGCAGTTCTGTGCCTTCGCGGAGGCGCAGTTCCCGGGCGTCCTGGCCAAGGTCAAGGCCGATGCCTGGCTCCACGAACCTGGCATTCCCGCCGATGCGCCCCGCTTCGCCAGCCCGAAGCTGGAGGCCCTCACGGCCCTGGGGGCGGGCTGGGACGCCGCGAAGCGGGCTTCCGCCGAGGAGCTGAAGGCCCTCACGCCCACCGAGCTGCTGATCCTCCTCCAGAACCTGCCCCGGCCCCTGCCGGAGCCGGAATGCGCGTGGCTGGAGGCCCAGCTGGGCCTCACGGCCCGGGGCAACTTCGAGATCCTGGTGGAGTGGCTCTGCATCGCCGCCGCCAGCGGCTTCGCCCCGACCTTCCCCCGCATCCGCGAGGTGCTGGCTACCGTGGGCCGCATGAAGTACGTCCGGCCCCTCTACAAGGCCCTGGGCCAGACCGAAGCCGGCCGCACCCTGGCCCGGGAGGTCTTCGCCGAAGCCTCGCCCCGCTACCACGCCCTGACCCGCCGCGTGGCGGAAGGGGTCCTTGCCGCTTATTCCGCCTAGGAGCCGCTCCATGAGCCACGACGTCCCGGCCGAGATCAAGGGCCTGCCCGAGAACGCCCGCACGCCGCTGAAGCCCGGCGAGACCTACATCCCCCTGGTGCCCATGGACGGCGTGCCCGAGGTGACGCCCCGCAGCGTGATCCTGGGCCTCGTCTTCTGCGCCATCTTCTCCATGGCCGCCGCCTACCTGGCCCTGAAGCTGGGGCAGGGCATCGAGGCGGCCATTCCCATCGCCATTCTGGCCGTGGGGCTCTCCCGCTTCTTCCCCCGCAAGAACACGATCCTGGAGAACGTGATCATCCAGAGCATCGGCGCCAACTCCAGCCACGTGGTGAGCGGCGCCGCCTTCACCATTCCGGCCCTGTACATCCTGGCCAACACGCCGAACAGCGGCGTGCCCACGCCCACCCTCTGGCAGGTGGTGCTGGTGAGCTTCCTGGGCGGCTGCATCGGCATCCTGTTCCTGGTGCCCCTGCGCCGCCACTTCATGGTGGAAAACCACGGCATCTTCCCCTGGCCCGAGGCCACGGCTACGGCCGAAATCCTGGTGACGGGCGAGAAGGCCGGGAACCAGGCGAAGGAACTGGCCGTGGCGGCGGGCATCGGCGCGGCCTACGACGGCCTGGTGAGCGTGGTGCGGGCCATGGGCGAGCACCTGCGCCTGGAGCATGTCTACGTGGGCAAGGCCCTGCGGGAGAAGTTCCTGAGCTTCAACTTCCTGAACAGCGCCGCCACCATGGGCATCGGCTACATCATCGGCCTGCGCTACTCCGCCGTGATCGCCGCCGGTTCCATCTTCAGCATGTTCGTGCTGGTGCCCCTCTTCCACGCCATCGGCCAGCACGTGCCTGCGGTGGTGGCGCCGGGCGGCATCCTCATCAAGGACATGACCCCCGAGCAGGTCTTCTTCGCCTACGTGCGCATCATCGGCGTGGGCGCCATCGCGGGGGCCGGCGTGATGGGCGTGCTGGCCTCGCTGCCCAACATGCTCCGCAGCATCCGCAGCAACCTGAAGGCGCTCAAGAACCGCGACGTGGCTGCGGAAGCCAAGGCCACGGCCCGCACGGACCGCAGCCTCTCCGGCACCCTCACGGCCGCCGGGCTGGTGACGGCCACGGCGGGCACCCTGCTCTTCCTGAGCTTCGGCCTGGGCATCAAGGAGGCCCTCGTGCCCGCCCTGGTGGGCACGGCCCTGGTGATGGTGATCGCCTTCTTCTTCGCCCCCGTGGCGGCCCGGGCCATCGCCACCATCGGCACCAACCCCATCAGCGGCATGACGATGCTCACCCTGGTCATCACGGGCTTCGTGCTGCTGAAGCTGAACTTCTCGGGCGGCTACGGGATGTTCCTCACCATGATGGTGGGCGGCATCGTGTGCACGGCCCTGGCGGCCAGCGGCGCCTTCGCCACGGACCTGAAGATCGGCCACTGGATCGGCGCCACCCCGGCTCGCCAGATCGCCTGGAAGTTCGTGGGCACCCTGGTGGCGGCGATCTTCACGGGCATCGCCATGTGGCTGATGGCCAAGCAGGTGAATGTGGACGGCTCCATGGCCCTGGGCACCAGCATCCCGGCGCCCCAGGCCAGCGCCATGAAGGCGATCCTGGAAGGCATCTTCGGCAGCGAAGCCATGCCCCTGCGCTGGTACTGCTTCGGCCTGGGCGTGGTGCTCTCCCTGGTGCTGCGGATGGTGGAGCTGCCCGCCCTGGGCTTCGCCCTGGGCATGTACCTGCCCATCGAACTGAACATGCCCCTCTTCCTGGGCGGCCTCCTCTCCCACTGGGTGAACCGGCCCAAGCCCGGCACCTCCGAGGCGGATGCCAAGGCCCGGGAAAGCCGCGGCGTGCTCATCGCCAGCGGCCTCATGGCCGGGGGCGCGATCATGGGCGTGGTGGCGAGCTTCATCAAACTGAAGTGGACCGAAGGCTTCCCGATCCTCACCCAGGAACAGGCCCAGGGCGCTCCGGGCGAGTGGATCGGCCTGCTGGCCCTGATCGCCCTCTGCACCTACGTGGTGGTCTACAGCCGCCGGGCCAAGGCCGCGTAGCGAACCACCGGCGCGAACAGGAAGAGGGCCCGCGATCGCGGGCCCTCTTCCTGTTCGATGGCAGGCCTCAGGCGTTGAACGCGTCCACCAGCTCCTGGTGCACCCACAGGTTGCCGGCCACCACATCGCCGGTCTTGAACCAGGTGTCGCCGCCTTCCCAGTCGGTGATGAAACCGCCGGCTTCCTGCACCAGCAGGGCGCCTGCGGCGAAATCCCAGGGCTTCAGGCCCATTTCGAAGAATCCGTCGAAGATGCCGCAGGCCACGTGGGCCAGGTCCAGGGCGGCGCTTCCGGCCCGGCGGATGGCCTTGGCCCGGTAGAAGGCGGTGCTCAGGGCCTTGTTGTAGGCGTGGAAGCGTTCCCCCAGTTGCCAGGCGAAGCCCGTGGCCAGGAAGGCGCCATCCAGCCCGCCATGCTGGGCGATGGTCATGGGATGCCCGTTCCAGGTGGCCCCTTCGCCCCGCACCGCCAGGAAGAGATCCTGCCGCAGGGGATCCCAGATGCAGCCCACGGCGGGGCCTTCGGCATCGTGCAGGGCCACGGAAACGCACCAGTGGGGAAAGCCCTGGACGAAGTTGAGGGTGCCGTCGAGGGGATCCACGATCCATACGCGGTTGCCGTCGCCGCTGGCGCCTGTCTCCTCGCCCAGGAAGGCGTGCTGGGGGAAGCGGCGGGCCAGCTCCGCCTTGATGGCCGCTTCGGATTGCCGGTCCGCTTCGCTCACCAGGTCGTTCTTGGATTTCTCCGTGACGGTGGCGGGGTCCAGCTTCCGGAAGTAGCGGAGGAGCACATCCCCTCCAGCCCGGGCCGCGGCCTCCGCCGCCTCGCGTTGTGCTTCAAGCATGTCCAAGACTCCAGGGGGGATTGTCTCACACCTCCCGAGGCGGTCGCCGGAGCGCAGGGTGGATGAATCCGACGATTTTGGTAAACTTTGCTTCCCGAGGCCACCGATGCCCAAAGTCATCAACATCGAACCGACGCCCAATCCCGACGCCCTGAAGTTCATCCTTCAGCGCCCTCTGCTGCGTTCCGGGGTCCGCTCCTTCCGCGATTTCGCTTCGGCAGTGGGGGATCCCCTGGGCTCGGCCCTGTTTGCCCTGGGGCCGGTGACATCGGTCTTCTACATGGACCGCTTCGTGACCGTGAACAAGGAGCCTGCGGCGGATTGGAGCGATCTCATCGATACAGTGTGCGAAACCATCGAGGCGCTGGAAGAGGCCGAGCCCCAGGAGGGGCAGGGCCCCTCCGGCGTCGAGGTTTCGCCGGACGAGAAGCTGCAGCGCATCCACGAGGTGCTGGATGCCAGGATTCGGCCGGGCCTTGCGGGGGATGGGGGCGGCGTGGAGGTGGTCTCCTTCGACGGCACCACCCTTGAGATCAGCTATCACGGGGCCTGCGGTTCCTGTCCCAGCGCCACCGGAGGCACCCTGCACTACATCGAAGGGCTGCTCCAGGAAGAAGTGGATCCCTCCATCCGCGTGATCAGCTACTGACTTCCGGCCACAATGCAGGGGCGGCTCCGGAAGGGCCCCGTTCCTCCGCGCCGCGCCGGAGGGTCTGAGCAATGAAACGGTCCCGTCAGCGGAAACCGCAAGCCGTGGCCGAGGGGCATCTGGGTGCCCTGGGGCGGCTGGTGGATGGCGCCTTCCCGGATCCGACCCAGTTCTTCGACCACGGGCTGGCCCTGCTGGTCCAGCAGCTGGGCGTGGACCGGGCCGTGATGGCGCGGATCACGGACCTGGGGTGGGAGGCCTTCTGGTGGGCCACGGCCGAAGGCACCGGCGCCCTGGGGCTGCGGGGGTTCATCGGGGCGCCCCTGGTGATGTCCGATCGGTTCCTGGGCGTCCTTTCCGCCTCCAGTTCCCGTCCCAAGGCGTGGACCCGGGCGGAGGTGGCCATGGTGAAGGCCCTGGCCAACCTCTTCAGCAAGACGCTGGAGGTGGAAAACCTCAAGCACGAGCTGCGGGTCACCCGGGATGCGCTGGATCTCACCTCCGCGGTGGTGGAGGACAGCGCCCTGGAGAGTTCCGCCACCCGCCTGCCCACCCGGCCCTACCTGGACATCTGGCTGAAGGCGAACCTCTACCTGGCCCGCCGTCGAGGCGAGGCGATGGCCGTGGCCCAGTTCCAGCTGGAACTGAGCCCGGATCGGCGACGGAGGCTGAAGGAGGTGGCCGAGGCCCTGCGGGGCGAAGACCTGCTGGTGGATCTCGGGCACCAGGCGTTCCTGCTGCTGCTGCCCCGCACGCCCCAGGAAGGCGCCCAGATCCTGCTGGACCGCATCCGTCAGCGTCTGGGAGCCGTGCCCATGGGGGCGACCCTTTGGAACCCCCTCCACCGGACGGATCGGGACGATCTCGCCCTGAAGAAGGCCAGCCACCGAGTGGCCCTGGCTTTGGGGCGCAGCCAGGAATTATTCCGGAATGGAGCATCTCAGGTGGTGTGGGATGTCCTCCCCCTGAACCCCGAGGACCTCGCCGATACAACGAACCCGTGGTGAGCGCCCGGCGCTCCGCTCCACCCTGGAGGTGATGACTGTGGAAACCCCGACGATGGTGAAGGCCGCCCTGGCTGCGTTGGCCCCGGAGGTCCCCGCGGATCCCGGAACCCTGAAGCACCTCTACCAGATCATGCACCTGGGCCGGGTGCTGGATGACAAGGCTCCCAACTACCTCAAGCAGGCCGTCGGATGGTCCTACCACGCCCCCTGCGCGGGCCATGACGGCATCCAGCTGGCCCTGGGGCTCAGCTTCCGGGCCGGGAAGGACTACCTCTTTCCCTACTACCGCGATCTGCTCACCTGCCTAGCTGCGGGCCTCACGCCCTTGGAGATCATCCTCAACGGCATCTCGAAGAAGGATGATCCCTCCAGCGGCGGCCGGCACATGTCGAACCACTTCGGGAAGCCGGAGATTGGCATCCAGAACGTCTCCAGCCTCACGGGGAACCACACCCAGCACGCCACGGGCCTGGGCCGGGCCGTGAAGCACTACGGCTCCGACGCCGTGGTGTTCTCCAGCCAGGGCGAGTCCAGCCTCAGCGAGGGCTACTGCTACGAGGCCATCGTGGGCGCCGACAAGGAGAAACTGCCCGTGGTCTTCGTGATCCAGGACAACGGCTACGGCATCTCCGTGCCCAAGCGGGATCAGGCCGCCAACGAGCACCTGTGCGACAACTTCGCCGGGCTGCCCAACCTGCGCATCGTGAAGTGCGATGGCCTGGATGTGATGGACAGCCTGCGGGCCATGAACGAATCCATCGCCTACGCCGCCTCTGGCGCCGGTCCGGCCATGGTCTACGCCACCTGCGTGCGCATCGGATCGCACTCCAACTCCGACCGCCATGACTGGTACCGGGACGAAGCGGAACTGGCGGAGGCCCGGGCCCAGGATCCCCTGCCGCGCTTCCGCGCCCACTGCCTGAAACACGGCGTTTCCGAGACGGACCTCCAGGCCCTCGAAGCGGAGAACCTGGCCGCCTACAACGAAGCCTCCGACAAGGCCCTGCGGGCCGCGGATCCCGATCCCGCCAGCATCTTCGACTTCGTGGTGCCCGAAGGCTGGGTGAGTGATCGCTACCCCGAAGGACTCCACCACGAGGAGGGCACGCCCATCACGCTGCTCCAGGCCCTGAACCAGACCCTGAAGGAGGAGTTCCGCCACAACCCCGACACCTTCATCTGGGGCCAGGACATGGCCAACAAGGAGAAGGGCGGCATCTTCAACGTGTCGAAGGGCATGCAGCAGGAGTTCGGCAAGGCGCGGGTCTTCAATGCTCCCATCGCCGAGGACTTCATCGTGGGCACGGCCAACGGCTTCTCCCGCTTCGACGACAAGATCCGCGTGGTGGTGGAGGGCGCCGAGTTCGCCGACTACATCTGGCCCGCCGCGGAGCAGATCGTGGAGTGCAGCCACGACTACTGGCGCAGCAACGGCAAGTTCGCGCCCAACATCACGCTTCGCCTCGCCAGCGGCGGCTACATCGGCGGCGGCCTCTACCACAGCCAGAACGTGGAGGCCTGGCTCACCAGCCTGCCCGGCATCCGGGTGGTGGTGCCCGCCTTCGCGGATGACGCTGCGGGCCTGCTGCGCATGGCCATGCGCTCCCGGGGCATGACCCTCTACCTGGAGCCCAAGTTCCTGTACAACTCCAACCTCGCCAAGGCCGTGGTGCCCGAAGGCTTCGCCGTGCCCTTCGGCAAGGCCCGCCTCCGCCGCGAAGGCAAGGACCTGACGATCCTGGCCTACGGCACCCCGGTGCACTTCGCCCTGGAAGCCGCTGAAACCCTGGCCAAGGAAGGCGTGGAGGTGGAGGTCGTGGACCTGCGCAGCCTGCTGCCCCTGGACACCGAAACCATCTTCGCTTCCGTGAAGAAGACCCACCGGGTGCTGGTGGCCCACGAGGACAAGGTCTTCGGGGGCTTCGGCGGCGAGGTGGCGGCCCAGGTCTCGGAAGCCTGCTTCCCCTGGCTGGATGCGCCCGTGGGTCGGGTGGGCTCCACCTTCACCCCCGTCGGCTTCAACCGCATCCTGGAGCGGGCCGTGCTGCCCAGCACGCCCAAGGTGCTCGAGGCGGCCCGGAGGGTGCTGGCCTTCTGAATGGGGCCTTTGGTCAACCACTTTCAGGACGTTCGGGCGAAATGACTCTTGCATGACATTTGGCAGATCGCCATGATTGTTCCATTCACGGGACGATCATGGCGACCCTGTTGCTGGTGGAGGACGAAGCCTCGATCCGGGAACTCCTCTTCGAGTTCCTGGTGGGGTGTGGCCACAACGTGGTGGCCGTGGGGCATGGCCGCGAGGCCCTGGCATGGATGGACCGGGCCCCGGGCGGCCCCGATGCGGTCCTGACGGACATCGCCATGCCCGAGATGGATGGCCTGGAGCTCATCACGGCCCTTCGGGGGCGCAACCCCGGGCTTCCCGTGATCGCCATGAGCGGGTCAACCGCCGGAGGCTACCTGACCTTGGCCCAGCGGCTGGGGGCCCGGGCGGTTCTCGCCAAGCCCTTCCGGTTCCAGGATCTAGAACGGCGCCTGGAGGATCTGCTCGTTCCCGTGGCCTGAAGGCCGATCGTTTGCGCCGGGGAAACCTCGTCATGCGATGATGGAGGATTCTTTCCGGAGCCGAACATGAGGGACTTCTTCAAGACCCTGTTGGCCTCGCTGGTGGCGCTCGTCCTCTTCAGCGGCATGGCCTTCCTGATCTTCCTGGGGGTGGTGGCCTCCATGGGGCCCGCCACGCCCACGGTGCCCGCCAAGGCCATCCTGGTCTTCGACCTCTCCCAGCCCATCCCGGATTCCGCCCAGGAGGCGGGGCCCCAGGAGGCGATCCAGCGGGCCCTGGCGGGCGGCGGCTCTGACGGCACGCCCCTGCCGGTGCTGCTCAACACCCTGGAAAAGGCCGCGAAGGACAAGAACATCGCTGCCCTCTACCTCACGGGCAATGTCCAGGGCGCCGGCTATGCCAGCGGTCCCGCGGCCCTGCGGGAACTGCGCGAGGCTCTCCAGCGCTTCAAGCAGGAGAGCGGCAAGCCCGTCATCGCCTACAACCTGAATTTCGGCAAGCTGGACTACTACCTCTGCGCCGGGGCCACCACGGTGTACCTCCACCCCTTCGGCGGGCTGGATGTGACGGGCCTCGCCTCGGAGCCCATGTTCTACGCCGGCGCCATGAAGAAGTACGGCATCGAGATGCAGGTGACCCGCGTGGGCAAGTACAAGAGCGCGGTGGAGCCCTACTTCCTGGAAAAGATGAGCGACGCCAACCGCGAGCAGACCGCCCGCTTCCTGGGCGACATCTGGGAGGAGTGGAAGTCCATCGTTGCTGCGGACCGCAAGAAGACGCCGGAACTTATCCAGCAGCTGGCCGACGAGAAGATGGCCCTGATGCCCAAGGAGGCCCTGGAAACGGGCTTGGTGGACAAGCTGGCCACGCCGGACGAGGTGCTGGACGAACTGAAGAAGCTTGCGGGCAAGCAGGCCAAGGATCGCGACTTCCCTCAGATCGCCCTGGAGACCTACGCCAAGATCCCCTCCGAAGCCAAGGGCAAGCACCGCATCGCGGTGGTGTACGCCGAAGGCGCGATCGTGGACGGCGAAGGCGCCGGCAACCAGGTGGGCGGCGATCGGGTGAGCCGCGAACTGCGCCGCCTGCGCCTGGACAGCAAGGTGAAGGCCATCGTGCTGCGGGTGAACAGCCCCGGCGGCAGCGCCACGGCTTCCGAGCTCATCCAGCGGGAAGTGATCCTCTGCAAGGCCGCGGGCAAGCCCGTGGTGGTGAGCATGGGTTACGTGGCGGCCTCCGGCGGCTACTGGATCAGCACCTATGCGGACCGCATCTTTGCACAGCCCAACACCATCACCGGCTCCATCGGCGTGTTCGGAACGCTGCCCAACGTGAAGAAGCTGGCCAACGACCACGGCATCACCTGGGACAGCGTGCAGACCGCCAAGCTGGCGGCGCCCTCCCTGGCCCGGCCGCGCACCCCGGAAGAACTGGCCCGCATCCAGTCGCTGGTGGATGACATCTACGATCAGTTCCTCGCCAAGGTGGCCGAAGGCCGCAAGATGCAGAAGGAGGCCGTGCACGAGATCGCCCAGGGCCGGGTGTGGAGTGGCAAGGAAGCCCAGAAGCTGGGCCTGGTGGATGAGATGGGCGGCCTGCGGGATGCCATCGCCCACGCCGCCAAGCTGGCCAAGATCGAGGGCGACTACAAGGTGGATGCTCCCGAAGCCGCCAAGCCTCCCATCGAGAAGATCATGAAGATGCTGGGCGGCAGCGAGAAACGGAAGATCGTCCGCGCCAAGGGCCCCGCCGAACAGCTCAAGGCCGAGTTCGAGCAGATGCTGGCTGGGCTCTCCGCGCTCAATGACCCGCGCGGCGTCTACGCCCGCATGCCCTTCGACCTGAACATCAAGTAACGGGCACCACGAACGGCAGGGAGATCAAGAAGGCAAAACAGGATGGCAGGATGACCAGGATAAAAGAGTATTGCTTTTAATCCTGTCCATCCTGCCATCCTGTTTTTATTGTCTTTTTTTGAGTTCCTTTGTGTTCTTGTGGCTCCTTTTTTACTTTTTCAGATTCCTGTCCAGCCACGCGCCCATTTCCCACAGGACGTGTTCCACGGATTCCTGGGCGCTGTAGCCGTGGGATTCGTGGGGCAGGGTGACGTAGCGCACGGCCTGGTTGTTGCCCTTGAGGGCCTGGAAGAGTCGTTCGGACTGGATGGGGAAGGTGCCGCTGTTGTTGTCGGCTTCGCCGTGGATGAGCAGGATGGGGGCTTTGAAGGTGTGGGCCTTCATGAAGGGGCTCACCTTCAGGTACATGTCCGGGGCTTCCCAGAGGGTGCGCCGCTCGCTCTGGAAACCGAAGGGCGTCAGGGTGCGGTTGTAGGCGCCGCTGCGGGCGATGCCGCATTTGAAGAGATCCGAATGGGCCAGCAGGTTGGCGGTCATGAAGGCGCCGTAGCTGTGGCCACCCACGGCGACGCGGTCGGGATCCACCACGCCCAGCTCCGCGGCCTTGTCGATGGCGGCCTTGGCGGAGGCCACCACCTGGTCCAGGAAGGTGTTGTTCACGGTTTCGGGATTGCCCACCACGGGCATGGTGGCGTTGTCCAGAACGGCATAGCCCTTCAGGGCCATGAAGAGGTGGGAGGTGCCGCCCAGGAAGGTGAACCGGCTCTCGGAGCCGCTCACCTGGCCCGCGGTGCTGGCATCGGTGAATTCCATGGGATAGGCCCAGACCAGGGCCGGGTGCCGCTGGCCTTCCTGGTGGTCCGGGGGCAGGTAGAGGGTGAAGCTCAGGTCCACTCCGTCCGGGCGCTTGTAGCGCACCAGCTTCTTCTGGATCTTCCGCAGTTCCGGCACGGGATCCTGGAAGCGGGTGAGGGCCCGTTCGGCCTGGCCTGGCCCCTTCATGAAGTAGTTGGGCGGTTCGCTGGGGCTTTCCCGCCGGGTGATGAAGCGGTTGGGTGCCAGCACCTCGGTCACGCTTTCGTACACGCCCTCGCCGCAGCGGAAGAGCGGTTCGGAGGTCCCGGTCGCCAGGCTGAAGCGGTTCAGGAAGGGGCGATCCCCCTGGGGCGTGGCGCCGCTTCCGGTCAGCAGCAGGTGGCCCTGGTCCTCCCGCAGCACGTAGGCGCCGTTGGGCAGGATGCGGCCCACGGGGTTGCCGGGGTTGCGGTAGCGGTCATTCACGGAAAGGTCCCAGAGCAGCCGGGGCTCGGCGGCGCCCCCGTGGAGCCACGCCCGGGTCCAGTTGCGGGCGCGGTCGTACTCCCGCACCAGCAGGCGGCCCGTTTCGGTCCACATCACGCCTGCGAGGCGGTGCTCGGTCCGCAGCGCTTCCTGGGCCTTTGCCGAGAAGGGCGCAGGCCAGAGCATCAGGCGGTCCCGGTGGGGCACCTTGGCCTTGGGGTCGCCTCCATCCAGGGCCTCGATCCAGCGCAGGGTGGCGGGCTCCAGGGGGTGCCAGGCAAGGCTCCGGGGGCCGGTGGATACGCCGCCGATGGGCAGGCCTTCCACCCGCGGCAGATCGGCCACCGGCTTCTGTTCGCGCCCCTGGAGATCCCACACGGCCCAGCGCACCGGGAAATCGTCGGCGGGAACCAGGTAGGAGAAGGGCTTGTGGCGGAGGGATACGAGCAGGTGCTTGCCATCGGGACTGGGCTGGAAGTCTTCGATCATCCCGGGGCGGCCCAGAGGGCGGGCCTTGAGGGTCCCGAGATCCAGCATCTGGAGCTGGCCCGTGGCCATGTGGGCGAACAGGGCCTCGTCATGGGCGTTCTGGAGCAGGTCCTGGTAGGTGCGCACCGGGGCGCCCTTGCCTTGGGTGGGGTTGTGCTCCTGGATGCGGGGACCGGCCGGGGCTTCGGGGGCCGCCGGCAGGGGGCCGTGGTTGGCGGGGACCGTGCGCACCAGCAGCGCCGTGCTGCCGGGCATCCAGGTCACCGCGCCGCCCAGCACCGCATTCAGGCGCAGCCCGGGAACCCGTCGGAGCGCACCCGTGGCGGTGGTGCCGATCCAGAGCTCCGCGGCCTTGTCCGTGGTGACCACCAGGCTGAAGTGGCGGCCATCGGGGCTCCACTGGGGCAGTCCCACGCGGCCCCGGGCGGGCACGGCGAGGGCCTGGGTCTTCCCGATGGCCAGATCCATCAGCTCCAGGCGCGTCAGCGCGGTGCCGCCGTGGGGGGCGTAGGTGGTCGGATCCAGCCGAAGGCCCGCAAGGCGGAGCATGGGGCGGGCCAGTTCCCGGATGGGCGGGTTCCGCCTCGGATCACCCAGGAAGGCGTGGGTGCCTGTGGGCGAAGCCCAGAGCATGGGCGGCCGGGCGGCCTCCAGCACCCTGCGGACCTCGGGCGGAGCCGTCTGGTAGCGATCCTGGGCGGAAAGCCCGGAAGAAAAGGCCAGCGCCACCAGCGCCGGTACGAAGACAGAAGCGGTCCGCATGGAACCTCCGGTGGGAAACCCCCGCAGTATGCCACGAGTTACGAGGTATGGTCGGCCCGATGACGTCCAGGGCCGGTGGTACGGGACAATGAAGGTCCGTCCTTGAAGGGAGCAATGATGCGTCTGATCCGGAACGGCCTGCCTGGCTGCGCCATGGGCCTGGTTTGCCTGGGCCTGGTTTCCTTGGGCCTGGGGGCCAATGATGGTTTCGACCGCTATCGCAAGCAGGTGCCCCACACCCTTCGGCTGTTTCCGCTGCCCGCCTCGCCGGAGGCCGGCTACCTCATGCTGGATCGGGACATGGAGGGGGGGGCGGACGGCGACATCCGCCACCGCTGGGCCCAGCCCCATGCCGTGGCCCTGGTCCAGTGCTGCGCCCGGGCGGTGGCCCGGGACCTGGGGCCGGGCCCGCACCCCATGGTCATCATGGATGCCAGTTCCGAGAACGGGGACACGCCGGTGGAACTGGGCGCCACGCCGCGGGGGCGGCATCCCGGGGGCAGCCACGATGGCGGGCTCAATCTGGATCTGGGCTACTACCTCACCAGCCTGAAGGGCCAGGTCCACACGCCGGATTTCGCCGCCTGCACCAACCACTACCGCCTTCAGGACGGGAAGCTCCGGGACACCTACCAGTGCCTGGAGTCCGCGGACCGCCTGGATGTGCCACGCACCACCCGCTTTTTCGTGGAGCTGGCCGCCTTCAACCGGGATCTCTTCAACGGGGACCTGCTGGAGCAGGTCGGCGTCGATTTCCAGGTGCGGAAGGCCGTGCTGGCCCAGGCCCAGGCCTGGGCCCGGGAGCGGCGCTACGGTGTGGACACCGTGCTGGTGGGGGATCTGGAGCGCATCCTCACCAGCGATGAAGCCGATGGCTGGGCCCGGACCCATCACCACCATCTGCACCTTCGCCTTCGGGACTTCCCGCTCCATGGCGCCCACCGCAAGGCTCTGGACCACCTGATGGCCACCGCGCGCCAGGAGGAGGGGCTGCTTCGGAAGGTCACCCAGGCCGGACCCGCGCTGGTGGTGGCCCTCCACAGCGTGGACCTGCAGCGCAGCCTGGAGGTGGAGCTGCAGCCTTCGCACCTGGAGGTCCAGGACCTGCAGTTCCGCGTGGACGAAGGCCCCTGGCGGAAGGCCCAGCCGGGGGACCCCAGGAATCGGGCCGTGCTGGATCTGGCCGCGCCCTTCAAGGCCACCGCCAAGGTCGAAGCCCAGGGCACCCTGAAGGGGAAACCGCTTTCCTTGAGCTGCGTCATCGAGCTGCCCGAGCAGTCCCCGCGCCTCGGAATTGCCATCGAAGCCGCTCACCTCAAGGCCGAAGTCCAGGAGGAAGGCGGCGCCCTGGCCTTCGATCTGAAGGTGCCCCGGACCTACCAGGCATGGGTGACGGAATATGCCCTGGTGCTGCATCGCCCTGGCCAGAAGCCCGAGCGGTGCGTGCTGCCCCCGGAGGGCCGCCTGAAGCTGCCCAAGGAGGGTCTGGTGAAGGTCGAGCTGGAGGCCCTCTGCTCCTCCCGGCGGGCGATCCGCGTGCCGGTGTGGCTGGATGGGCGGATCTGAAACGGTTCAGGCCTCCCGCAACGCAAGAAGCCCCCGGAAGGGGGCTTCTTGCTTGGATCCGAAGACCTCCGTCTTCGCGCTTCGCCTGGGCGAAGGCGTCTGCCAGGGTGGCCTTCCTCTTCGCATCCTGCGGATGCTCAGACCCCTCACGCGATCCTCTTGGTTGGCCGACAGGAACATCCTGGGGGAAGGTCGGTGCGGCCTGATCGTCGTTCTCTTCGCATCCTGCGGATGCTCAGACCCCCCCAAAACGAAAGAAGCCCCCTTTCGGAGGCTTCTTTCTCGGGTCCGAAGACCTCAGTCTTCGCGCTTCGCCTGGGCGAAGGCGTCTGCCAGGGTGGCCTTCTTGAACGGCTCCATCTTGGCGCGGGCGTCGTCCATTTCGCCCTTTTCGAGGTCCATCTCGTACTGCTTCACGGAGAGGCCGATGCGGTGCTCGGTGGGATCGAGCTTGACGATCTTCATGGTCAGCTCCTGGCCCGCGGCGAACTCCTTCTGGATGTCCTCCACGCGCTTGCGGCTGATCTCGGAGACGTGCACCAGGCCCTCGATGCCCTCGCCGAGGTCCACGAAGGCGCCGAAGTCGGTGAGGCGGGCGATCTTGCCGGTGATGACGGCGCCCACGTGGTGGTTCTGGAAGAAGATCTCCCAGACGTTGGGTTCCATCTGCTTGATGCCGAGGCTCATGCGCTGGGCCAGGGGATCCAGGTTCAGCACCTTGGCGGTGATGCTGTCGCCCTTCTTCATGAGCTCGGCGGGGTGCTTGACCTTCTTGGTCCAGCTGAAGTCGGAGATGTGGATCAGGCCGTCGATGCCCTCCTCCAGCTCCACGAAGGCGCCGAATTCGGTCACGTTGCGCACGGTGCCGGTGACGATCTGGCCGGGCTGGTACTTCTCGGCCACCGCCATCCAGGGGTTGGGCGTGATCTGCTTCATGCCCAGGCTGATGCGGCGGTTCTCGATGTCCACGGCCAGCACCACGGCCTCCACCTGGTCGCCCAGGTTGACCATGCCCTTGGCGGACTTGACCTTCTTGGTCCAGCTCATCTCGGAGACGTGCACCAGGCCTTCCACGCCGGGTTCCAGCTCCACGAACGCGCCGTAGTCGGTGATGGAGACGACCTTGCCCTTCACGCTGGCGTTGGGGCCATAGCGCTCCTCAACGGAGAGCCAGGGATCGGGGAACTTCTGCTTGTAACCGAGGCTGACGCGCTCGGTGTCCTTGTCGTACTTGAGGATGGCGACCTCGACCTTGTCGCCCACCTGGAACATCTCGCTGGGGTGGTTCAGGCGGCCCCAGCTCATGTCGGTGATGTGCAGCAGGCCGTCCACGCCGCCCAGATCGATGAAGGCGCCGTATTCGGTGATGTTCTTCACCTGGCCTTCGACCAGCTTGCCTTCCTCGAGGCCCGCCAGGGTCTCTTCCTTGAGGCTGGCGTTGATGGTCTCCAGGAACAGCTTGCGGGACAGCACGATGTTGCCCCGGCGGCGGTTCACCTTGATGACCTTCATGTCGAAGGACTTGCCGATGAAGGGGTCCAGGTTGCGGACGGGCTTCACGTCCACCTGGCTGCCGGGCAGGAAGGCGCGGATGCCGATGTCGACCGCCAGGCCGCCCTTGACCTTTTCCAGCACCACGCCGTGGACGGTGAGGTTGGCCTTGAAGGCCTTCTCCACTTCGTCCCAGATCTTCATCTTTTCGGCGCGCTCGCGGGAGAGGCGAACGTTGCCGTTCACATCCTCGAGGTGCTCCACGAGCACTTCGACCACATCGCCCACGGCCACGCCCACGGTGCCGTCAGGGTTGCGGAACTCGTCCACGTTGATCGTGCCCGACCCCTTGTAGCCGATGTCGACGATGACATCGCGGCCGCGGAGTTCGACCACGACGCCGCGGACGACCTCCTCCTGACGGAGGGCGCGGGTCTCGCCTTGGAGGGCTTCCAGGAATTCCTGGGTATCCGGCGTCTCGTCGCCCAGGAAGCTGGCGTCCAGCACGCGGATCTTGCCCACCTGCTTGGAGGCGTGGCCTTTGATGGTGTTGAGAAGTTTGGACATGAAGTCCACCTCGAAATTAGTTGCCCCGCTCGTGGGGGCTGGATTCCCGGCACGTGCGTCCGGCAGAACCCCCAGGCTATCGCACGAGCCCAGGTGGACCAAGGAAAAACCCCGAAGAAACCGCGTTTCCCCTGGGGCGGGTTCAAAAGAAGGCCCGCAGGCTTTCGTCGATGCCCTTGCGCAGCTCGTACCACCAGGACAGGGCTGCTTCCTGGGGATCGGCCTCGAAGGCTTCGATCCAGCGGGCCAGTTCGGGGGAGGCGTCGCCTTCGATGTCCCGGCGGCGGCGGAGGAAGGTTTCCAGGAAGGCGAGGTTCCGCTCGGATTCCCAGTACACCGAGGCGTTGCGGCTGTTGATGCGGCTGGCGGCCACGGCGAGGCCATCCAGGAAGGGCTTCCGGGCGCCGTAGAGGGCCTCGACGATCTCGGGGAGCATCTCCTCGGCCCAGCCCCGGTGGAAGCGGCACACACCCAGGTTGTCCATCACCAGTTCCGCCTTGAAGCGCTCGGCGCAGACCCGACCCAGGGTGCGGGGCGGCACGAAGTCCGGCCCGTAGAACATGTAGTACTTGCCCATGATGGGCATGGGAGCCAGCACCCCCGGGGTCCAGTACTGGTTGGGCACCATCCAGCCCCGGCGGCCGTGGGCGGTGTGGAGGAAGGTGTCCAGGAGGCGATGACCCCGCTCCCGGTGGAGGCGTCGGCCCCACTTGCGGGGGCCCTCGGAAAGGTCCAGGCCGCCGCGGCGGTGGAGGATCGCCTCGATCAGTTCCAGGCCCAGCTCCGCGTTGTGGGCGCTGTCCTCCACCACCCGGAAGGCAGCGGGATCCCACCGGGGCGTGCGGGTGATCCCCAGATCCTCGGGATCCAGGCTGCTGTCCACGAGGCATTCCATGAGCCAGGCCAGCACCCCACCCAGGCTGATGGCGTCGAAGCCCGCGGCATCCCCCGCGCGGTTCAGCCGCTCGGCCGCACGCTGGTCGAAGATCCCGCAGAGGGGGCCCAGGGTCTGGTAGGGCTCGTAGTCCTTCTTGAAGACGTCGCGGGTCTTCTTGCAGAGGGCCGCGCAGGGTTCGCCGCAGGTGGACTGGCTCTTGGTCTGGATGGTTTCTTCGTTGAACTGGCGCAGGTAGTGGTCCACAACCCAGTGCTGGTGGCGCTCCAGGCGCTCCGCCTCGCTCCAGCCCAGGCTGCGGCCGTTGAAGGCCAGCATCCGGCCCTTGAGGGTGGCGAAGTTCACGCCGAAGGTGCCGCCCGTCTCGAAGGCCGGATCGAAGCGGTACTTGGTGGTGGCTTCGAAATCCTTGGCCGCCAGCTTCTTGCGGTACTTTTCCTCGAACCAGCCATCGGCCACCGTGCGGTCGCGGAAATCCTCGTCCAGGAAGGTGCCGCCGTAGATGATGGCGGCCAGGCCGTGCTCCTGGAGCAGCTTGGAGCCGAAGCCCCCCCGGCCCGCCCAGGTGTCCGCGGCCGTGATCTGGCCCTTCACGATGGGGGCGCTGCCGATGGCGCCGAAATCCGTGGACCGGGCCGCGGGGCCCACCGCCAGGATGCGGGGATCGCTCTCGTAGCGGTGCCGGAAGCGCGCCAGCACCGTCTCCATCAGCCCGTAGACCCCGCCTTCGCCGCGGGCCCAGGCCGCCTCCAGGTCCAGGGGGTGGACTTCGACTTCGATCTCCTCGCCGTGGGTGCGGTTCAGGTAGAGCACGGAGGGCGCCGAGGCCTTGCCTACCAGGGACACCAGGTTGATGCCCAGGTTGTCGAAGACCAGGCCCGCGCCTCCCATGCTGGAGATGTAGAAGCCGCGCCAGCAGGGCGAGAAACCCGTGAAGATCAGCCGGTTCGAGCCCGGCAGGATGGACCCCGCGAAGAGCCCGGTGCCGAAGTTCAGGCTGCGGTGGCGGTCCGAAAGGTGCAGCCCCAGGTCTACGGGGCCGAAATGGGGCCCCACGGGGTAGCGCTTCAGGCGGTAGAACCCGGTGGAAGGATCCACGAAGAGCACACGCTGGACGGTATCCATGGGGGCCTCCGCAGCTGATCCTTCCACACTCCTGCGGACCGGGGATGGGGTATCCTCCCGCCCGGAGGTTTCCCATGCGCTGGATGGTGGTTCCCGCCCTGATCGCCCTGGCTGCCCTTGGCTGCAAGGACCAGGAGAAGATCGACCTCCAGCGGAGGACCGAGCGCCAGGCCTCGCAGCTCCGCCGGGCCGCCGAGGCCCTGGAGGAGGCCCGGGCGGGTCTGGAGCAGGCGGAGCTGAGCCTTTCCTTCCTCCAGACGGAGGCCCGCAACCCTGTGCAGGTTCATGCACGCACCGCCGCCGCCCGGGAGGCCCTGCGGAAGTCCAGCCAGGGCCTCAAGGAGGCCCGGGAGGCGGTGAAGTAGGTTTCAGCTCTCCAGCACCCGCTGGCGTTCCACCTCGGGATCGAAGCTGGGTGCGGGCCATCGGGGAGCCACTTCCCGCAGGTGCTCGATGAGCAGGCGCTGCACCGCCAGGCGGGCGTACCACTTCCGGTCCGCGGGCACCACGTGCCAGGGCGCTTCCCGGGTGGAGGTGCGATCGAACACCGCCTGGTAGGCCTCCATGTAGGCCTCCCAGCGGGTCCGCGCATCCACATCCCCGGGGTTGTACTTCCACTGCTTGTCCGGGCGTTCGAGCCGTTCCAGCAGCCGTTTCTGCTGCTCCTCCCGGGAGAGATGCAGCATCACCTTCACGGGCGTGATGCGGGTCCCGACCACCTCCCGCTCGAAGGCGTTGATGGCCGCGTAGCGCTTGGACCAGACCGCCCTGGGCGCCAGGTCGTTCACCCGGACCACCAGAACATCCTCGTAGTGGGAGCGGTCGAAGATCCCGATACGGCCCGGGCGGGGCAGGGCCCTGCGGATGCGCCAGAGGAAATCATGGCTGCGCTCCTCATCGGTGGGCGCCTTGAAGGCCGTGATCTGAAGGCCCTGGGGATCCACCAGGCCCGCCACATGGCGCACGATGCCGCCCTTGCCGGCCGTATCCATGGCCTGGAGGATCAGCAGCACTGCTTCCGGCGCTCCCGCCGTGGCCTGGGCGTGGAGCCGCTCCTGGAGGTCGTCCAGTTCCGCCTCTCCCGCCGCCAGGGCCCTGCTCCCGTCCGCCTTGCCCCCCTGGAAGCCCGGCGTGGAGGCCGGATCCAGGTCCGCCAGCCGGAATCCCCTGGGAATCTTCAGGGCCTCCCGGAAGGAGGGTTCGTGCTTCCAAGGCAGGCGGGCGGGTTTGGACATGGCGGAAGGATGGACTCAAAGGGGCCATGCGGCCAGATGGAACGGTGGATGAAATACGGCTTTACCGCCCGTGGCTCATGGCCGACAGGGCCTTGAGGCAGCGCTCCAGTCCTTTCCGGGTGGCGGGATCGGGCTCCGTGGCCACGGCGGCCTTGAGATCCTTCAGGGCGGCGGTGTGCTCCAGCTCCACCAGGGCTTCCGCGGCGGCGAGGCGCAGGGCGGGATCGTTCTCTCGCAGGCAGCCTTCGATGCGCTCCTTGGCGCCCCAGCTGCGGATCTCCAGCAGGGTGGCGATGGCTGCACGCTTGCGGTCCGGGTCGCCGGGGAAGGCCAGCAGGTCCTCGAAGCAGGCCCGCTCGCGGGCTTTCAGGGGCTTGTCGAACAGAACCTCCGCGCGGTTGCGCGTCACCCGCACCACATCCTTCCCGTAGGGGATCAGTTCCTTCCGGAGGGTCCAGCGCACCATGCGAGGCAGCATCCACCGCATCCCCGGCGTGTTCTCGGGATGCCCCACGGCCAGGAACACGCGGCCCTTGCCGGCTTCGCTCCAGGCCAGGAAGGTCTTGCCGTTGGTCATGTTGGCGGGGGCATCGTTCTTCAGGTGGACATCGCTCTGCATCACGGCCATGGGCACGGCCGCGCCGCCCTTGGCGGGGACCAGCACCGGGCCTTCGTAGTACTGCATGAAGGCCTGTTCCATGCCCTTGAACTCGGGAAAGACCGAGAAGGTTTCGGGGGTGAACGTGAAGCGCACCATGCCGTTGCCCCGTTCGTCATGCTCCCGGTCGATGGCCTCCAGGCCCCCCAGGTGGAAGCAGGCATAGTCCGGCGTGTCGGACAGCATGTAGGCTCCGGCGCAGAGGCCCACCACGCCCCGGCCCCGTTCCTTCACGAAGGCCAGCACCTTCGCCTGGCCGCGGGCACCCAGGTTGGCCATCTGCCGGGCCCCGCCGCCGCCGGGCAGGACCAGGGCATCGCAGGCCTCCAGACCGCCTTCCAGGATGTCGGCGGCCGTAAGGATCCGGGGCTCGATGGCCGGATCGATCTTCAGGGCCTCCACCGCGTCCGAGAGGCATTCGGGATCGGCCCCGAGGCCCTTGAAGACTCCCACCCGGAGGAGGGTGCCGGGGGTGCCCTTCGCGGGGGCTGCGGCAAGGTGGGAGGTCGCGCCCAGCAGAAGGCCCAGAAGGGCGAGGAAGAGGCGGGATGCAGATGGACGCATGAACGACTCCAGGAACCCGGGACCGGCTGGATGGGAGCAGGATGCCATGGCGGGCGGGATCCTGCGGTTCCGAAAGGGCGTACCGGATGCTGATGGCGCAGGCCCTGTTCGGCTTGCATGGTTCACAGCACCTGCTGCCCCGGCAACCGACGCTTTCCCGTATCCTGACCCCGCACTTCTGAAGGGATTCATGGCCATGCACCGGCCTGCCCGGCCCCGGGATCATCCGATGGGGCCACCGGTGACAGGCCATTCCGCGCAACACGCGAGGTCGCTTCGCGCCCATCGTCAACCACCCGCCCGCTCGGGCACCTCAGCCGGAGGCACCATGTCCGATACACCTCAGAATCCCGATTTTTCGGATGTGACCGGAGGTTCATCCTCCACCGCATCCCAGGAATACACCGTTGCGAGCGGTGACTCCCTGTCCAGGATCGCCAAGCGCTTCTATGGCGACGCCAAACTCTGGCCCCTGATCCACGAGGCCAACAAGGAACGCATCAAGAACCCGGACCTGATCCAGGTCGGCTGGACCCTCACCATCCCTCCCAAGCCCTGAAAAGGAGATCCCATGCGCATGCGCACCCTGGTTCTGCTTCCGCTCCTCCTCGCGCCCCTCGCCTGCGGCAAGAAGGAGGCGCCCCAGCCTCCCCCGCCCGCTCCCATGCCCGCGCCTGCCCCGGTGGTGTTCGCCGTGAGCAGCGTCACCCTCGGCAAGGCCCTGGGTTCGGACAAGAAGATCGTGGAGGCCACGAGCACCTTCGGCGTCAAGGACACCATCTACGCCAGCGTCGAAACCGTGGGCACCGCCGACAAGGCGCGCCTGGAGGCCAAGTGGACCTTCACCGGTTCCAAGGGCCCCGTTTCCGTGAACGACAATTCCATGGAACTGGTGAACCTCGCGGGCCCCTCGGTCAACGAATTCCACATCACCAAGAAGACCGATTGGCCCAAGGGCGCCTACCAGGTGGAGATCCTCCTGAATGGCGCCAGCGCAATGAAGAAGGACTTCACGGTCCAGTAGGACCTGCTCGAACAAGGCAAAAGCGGGGGCGCAGGCCCCCGTTTTTGCCTTCAGGGGACCTGCTACAGGGTCCGGGCCGAGAAGGTGTCCCCCTGGGTGATGTCCCCGGTCTGGAAGCCCTTCAGGAACCAGCGTTGGCGCTGCTCCGAAGTGCCGTGGGTGAAGCTGTCGGGGTTCACATACCCCTGCTGCTGGCTCTGGATGCGGTCGTCGCCCACGGCACTGGCGGCATTCAGCGCCTCTTCCATGTCCCCGGGCTCCAGGATGCTCTTCATCCGCTGCGCATGGTGGGCCCATACGCCCGCGAAGAAATCCGCCTGGAGTTCCAGGCGGACGTTCAACTGGTTGTAGTCCGCTTCGGAAAGCCGGGCGCGGGCCTGTTCCATCCGCTGCAGGGTGCCCAGCGCCTTCTGCACGTGATGTCCCACTTCGTGGGCGATGACGTAGGCTGCCGCAAAGTCTCCCGGCGCCTTGAGGCGGTTCTGGAGTTCGGCCAGGAAGCGCAGGTCGATGTAGACCTTCTCGTCGGCGGGGCAGTAGAAGGGCCCCGTGGAGGCGCCCGTGGCGCCGCAGCCCGAATCCGTGTGGCCGCTGTACAGCACGAGCCTGGGCTCCCGGTAGGCCCGGCCGTGGGCCTGGAAGAGGGCCTTCCAGACATCCTCCGTATCCGCCAGGACCACCGCCGCGAATTCGCCCGCGGCACGATCCTCCGGCGTGAGCTCCCCCTGGGGGGCCGAGGTCGACTGGACCTGCCCCTGCTGAGAGCTGACCACCCGCAGCACATCCTTCAGATCGCCGCCGAACAGCAGCACCAGCACCGCGATGAGGATCGTTCCAAGCCCGCCCCCCAGAGCCAGCCTCCGGCCGCCGGCCCCGCGGGCATCCTCCACATTGCTGCTCTGGCGTCGGCCTTGCCATTTCATGGAAACCTCCTGATGCGAGGGGGGGGCGTGACGGGGTGTTCATGAAGCGCGGGATCTGGCGCCATGATCGCATCCCCAGGGGCGAAGGGCTCCTGCGGGTGTGGGGGATTCCTCAGGTTCGCGGCAGGTCCCTGGGCATCCCGGGGCCGCTATCATGAATGCCTTTCCCCAGGATCCCCATGGATCGAACTGCCCCCCGGGATTTCATCCGCGTGGACGCCTCGGCCATCCACGGCCTCGGTGTGTTCGCGAAGCGCGACATCCCCAAAGGCACCCGGGTGATCGCCTACACGGGGGAACGGACGACCCGGGCGCGACTGGTGGAGGAGGCCCGCACCCGGGGCCGGGACCTCACCTACGTGCTCCATGTGGATGAGGGTCACGTCATCGATGGGGCGGTGGGCGGCAACGAAGCCCGCTTCGTGAATCACGCCTGTGCGCCCAACTGCGAGATCTACGTCTTTGACGGGGTTCCCTACCTCTATGCCCGCGAGGACATTCCTCCCGGGGCGGAACTGACCTTCGATTACCAGCTCCAATCCATGGCGCGTGAACGCCTGTCGCTCCGCCTGGCCCGCCTGCGCCATCCCTGCACCTGCGGATCCCCTGATTGCCGGGGGACCCTGCTTTCCGCCGAGGCCCTCCGACCCCGGTTCTACCGACACACACGGGGCCTCAGCCCCAAAGTTTTCCAGGGGGAACCATGACCCGCACCCTTCGCCTCACGCCCCGCCAGATGGCCATCCTCGCCGCGGGCTTCACCCTGGCGACCCAGGGCCTGGGCCTGTCCGCCGCGCCTCCCGCCCAGGCGCCCGCAGGCAAAACGAAACCCCAATCGCCCGCCTTCAAGTACGCGGGGAAGTTCATCAAGTTCAAAGGCCAACTCACGGTCGCAGGACTGCTCAACGGTTCGCCCGTGTTCCGGAACGCCCGGGGCGAGTGCTTCCGTGTGGAAGCCGGCACCGGCGACCTGAAGTTCCTGGATCCCGCATCCCTGGGACAGGCCAAGGCGGGCGCCACCCAGCGATCCTCGGCGGTCATGGGGAAGTTCATCAAGTGGGACAAGCCCGGCGCCGGAAGCCGCGTGAGCATCCTGGGCCTGGACGACCAGGGCCGCGTCATCCAGGAAAATGCCCGCGGCGAGCGGTTCTACCTCGATCCGAACGGCGACATGGTGTTCGTGAAGTAGGCACGCCCCCCTCCGAAAGGCTGCATTGGGCCGGATCAACACCTGCTTACCGTGCCGGTCGACGACCTCCAGGCCGCCGCCATCGGCGGCGAGGGCGG
>MWBB01000007.1 GCA_002068835.1 Acidobacteria bacterium ADurb.Bin340
GCGGGGCCGCTGTTCGTGGTGCCGGTGAAGGGAGTCGAACCCCCACGGATTTCTCCGGTCGATTTTGAGTCGACTGCGTCTGCCATTCCGCCACACCGGCTCGGGAACAGGATAGCTCAGGCTTCGAGGCCCGCGACGGTTTCCCGGAGGTCACGCACCAGGATCCGGAAGCCGGGATCCAGATCCGGGTGGTCCTGGATGAGGGCACCGAAGACCCGGGCAAGGCTTCGGTAGTACCAGAGGGTGCCTTCGCGGTCGCCCCGGAAGCGCTGGAAGATTGTGGGACCGAAATCCCGCAGATCCCGGGCGATGCTTTCAGCGTTGTGCAGTTTGTCCGCACAGGCCACCCGCAGCACGGGAAGGGATGCGAGCGACAGGGACTGGAGGTAGGCCTTCTTCCGCTCCAGCCACGGAGCCTTGTCGGAACCGCCATCGTCGTCGGTGCAGCCATCCACGATGTCTGCCACCGCTGCGCCGAACCGTTTCCGGATCTCGGCCAGCACGGGTGCTCCCCCGCCATCCTCCACCGCATCGTGAAGGAGGGCGGCCACCATTTCGTCTTCGTTGCCACCACTCTCACCGACCCGGCCCGCCACCGCAAAAAGATGGGTGACATAGGGGATGGTAGTGCCTTTCCGCGCCTGGGTGCCGTGTTTTTCCACGGCGAAGGCCAATGCTTCTGCGAGGCGGGGAGAAGGCTGGAAGGATGCGGCCGCGGGTTCGATCGCGGCGTCGGTCTTGGCGGGGAACACCGCATCCAGGGTGCCGAGCGCTGCCGCGACGGCCTGGTGCATGGCGTTCCGGATGGTGGGGTGCTCGGTCATGAGGCTCCGGTTCGTCCTTTGCCAGGGTAGCAAGCTCCGTCTGTGCACCGGGTCCTTGACCTCCTTCATCGGCTGTGCATCGGAACGGCAAGCCTTTCCATCAGGCGGCGCTTGGCGCTAGGCTGGCCCCTTCGCATTCCGAGATCCCGTGCAACTCCACCTCTCTCGATTCCTGTGTCTGGATGCGGCCTCCAACCTGGGCCGCTTCGAGGAAGAAGCCCGGACGGCCGCCCTGGGCGGGGCCGATGTGGTGGTCTTCCCGGAAGCCTTCCTCGGCGGCTACCAGCGCCCGGTGGATCCCGGCATCGCCCGCGCCCGCTTTGCCGCCATCTCTGCGGATCATCCGAGAACCGCCTTTGTCTTCGGCACGATCACCGAGGAGCGGCGCAACCGCCTGACCGTCTGGCAAGCCGGCCGGTGCTCGGCCTTCTACGACAAGGTCCATCTGTTCCGGCCCCATGGCGAGGAAGCGTTCTGGGAACCCGGGGATCGCTACGTGGCCTTTGCCCACGGGCCCTGGCGCATCGGCCTGCTCACCTGCAACGATGTGCGCTTCCCCGAACAGGCCCGGGCTCTCCGCCTCCAGGCCCGGGTGGACCTCCTCCTCGCCGTGGCCTGGTGGCCCTGGCGGCGGGATGATGCGTGGCAGGCGCTTCTGAAGGCCCGGGCCATCGAGAATGCGGTCTATAGCGTCGGCTGCTGCGTCGCGGGTTCCGAATCCCCCGAGGAGCGTTTCGCAGGTGCCGGGAACCATGTCTTTGATCCCCTTGGCCGGCCCATCGCCTCCCCCGACGATCACACCTACCTGCTGGAGCGGAACCGCCTTACCCTGCCCCTGGTCGATCCCCTGGAAACCCACCGTGCCATCGCGACGGTGGTCTCGCCGCCCTGACCTTGCCCTCCAGCGTCCCGAGCCTATGCTGCGGTCGCACCTGCCGGAGTTGCCATGACCAAGCCCTTCGATTCCCTCATTCCCAGCATCGAACAGCGGGAATCCGCCTGGATCCAGCTCAAGGAGCGGCAGGCCCTCCGCCCCGAAACCAGCCGGCGCCCCACCATCACCCTCTCCCGTGAATTCGGCTGCGAGGCCTTTCCCATGGCGGAACGCCTCAAGGCCCGGCTGGAAAAGGCCACCGGAGAGTCCTGGAACATCTACGACAAGGCCCTGGTGGAGAAGGTGGCCGCCGACGAGCAGCTCTCCCTCGATCTGCTGTCCCACCTGGGGGACGAAAGCCACGCCCGGGATGTGCTGCGCACCCATTTCGGCTACCTGACCCACGACGAAGCCTACGCCAAGGTTGTGAAGCACCTCGTGCAGGTGGCCCACCTTGGGAACGCCATCATCGTGGGCCGGGGCGGCGCCGTGGTCTGCCAGGACATGCCCCACTGCCTCCACCTCCGCCTGGAAGGCGGCTTCACCTTCCGGGTGGCCACCCTGGCCCGGCGCCTGGGCGTGCCCGAACGGGATGCGGAAGACATGGTGCGCACCCAGTCCAAGCTGCGGGAGAAGTTCATATCCGACTGCCTGCACACGGACATCACCCTGCCCCTGTGGTACCACGCCGTTCTGAACAATGAACGCCTGGATGCCGAAGCCTTGGCCCGCATCGCGTTCGAACTCCTGAAAACCACATGGAGCGAACCGGAGCTGTTTAAAGACTAAAAGAATCACCACGGATACACAGAGAAAGCGACTTTAAGCATTTCTCCGTAAATTCCACGCCTTCGCGATGCAGTTTTTATAAACCCGTCAGCGGAATACGCCGCCCCCGCCCGAACGCGCGGGGGCTGACCTTGAGGGCGAAAGGGAGCTGCCGACGCTTGAACTCGCTGCCGCGAAGCAGGCGCAGCACGCGGGGAACAGCCTCGCGGGCCTGGACCAGATCCTGGCCTTCCAGCACCTCCGCCAGATCCTCCAGCAGGTGTTCCTGGGGACGGCGGGTTTCGATGTAGGCGGCCAGGATGGCATCCAGGAGCCGGTAGGGCAGCAGACTTGCCTCATCGGATTGGCCCGGCGCCAGTTCCGCCGTGGGTTTGCGAGCCAGCACCCCCGCCGGAACCGCTGGCCCCAGTTCCCGAGCCAGGGCGAAGACCCGCTGTTTCAGGCAATCCCCCAGCAGGCCGAAGGCGCCGATACCATCACCGTAGAGGGTGAAATAGCCCGTGGCCGCTTCGCTCTTGTTGCCCGTGTTCAGCACCGCCACCCGGGAGGTTCCCAGGCGCCGGTGCACCTCGGGTTCGGTGGTAAGCCCCATGAGCAGGGCACCCCGGGCGCGGCTCTGGAGGTTCTCGTCGGTCAGAGAGAAGGTCCGGTCCGGAAAGGCCTCGGCCAGGGCCGCGGCCGCAGCCTCGTAGGGCCTGTCGGCGCTCAGGGTGAGGAACCGGATGCCCAATGTCTTGGCCTGCATCCGGGCCAGATCCAGACTTTCCTGACTGGTGAAGCGGGTCGGCAGGGCCACCCCCATCACCCGTTCCGGTCCCAGAACCTCCGCCGCCAGGGCCACCACCACGGCGCTGTCCAGACCGCCGGACATGCCGACCACGGCAGCCTCCAGCCCCTGCTTGGCGAAGTTCTCCTTCAGCCCCAGCCCCAAAGCTCTCCGCAGCCAGAGCCCTTCATCCTCCTCCCGGGGCCAAGGTGCCCCGCGCTCCGCCAGATCCACCGTGCTGATGGACTCCGCAAAGGGTTCGATCCCCCGCCACGTACCGTCCGGGAAGGCCACGCCACTGCCGCCGTCGTAGCAGAGCCAGCTTTCGGATCCCACCCGGGCCCCGTAGGCGATGGGGATGCCGTGGCGCCGAGCGTGCCCCGCCAGGGCCCGATGCCGAAGAACCCGCTTGGACATCATCCGCCAGGAGGGATCACGGCCTTCCGGCACCCAGGTGCCCAGATGGGCGGGACTGGCGCTGGCATTGAGGACCAGCGTCGCCCCCTGGGCAGCCAGATCCGCGATGGGATCGAAGGCATATCGCACGGGCCCCGGCGTCAGTTCGGAATCGGCCCACAAGTCCTCGCAGATGCTGAGCCCCACGCGCTGGCCCCGGAAGTCCACCAGGGGCTGGGTTCCTGGATCCGCATCGAACCACCGGGTTTCGTCGAACACATCGTAGGCCGCCAGGATCCGCTTGCGGACCACGGCCCGGACCGCACCCCCTTCGCACCACCAGAGTTCATTGAACAAGCGTCCCGAAGGACTGGGCGAGCAGGTTCCGAACACCAGGGGCACGGGACCCGCGATGCGCGCCAGCCGGTCGCTGGCCTCACGGATGCGGCGTCTCAGGCCCGCCTCCCAGAGGCGATCCTCCGCGAGGTAGCCGGGCACGGCCATCTCCGGCGCCAGCACCAGATCGGCGCCGCCCGCCACCGCCTCGCCGTAGGCCGCTTCGATCCGCCGGGCGTTGGCCTCGGGATCCGACAACACCGCGTTCAACTGGAGCAGGCCCATGCGCATGTCGGCATTGTACCGGCCCCGCCCGTTCACCAGACCACGGTCACCTGGGTCCCCCCAACTGGCAGCCGCTCGAAGCGGAGGTCGGCCCCCTGGGCGTTCACCCATTTGAGGGCCAGGGGCAGGCCCAGGCCTGTGCCCTCCGGGCGTCCGCTTTCGAAGGGCTTCAGCATCCGCGCCAAGGTTTCCTCTCCGAGTCCCGGCCCTTCATCCAGGATCTCCAGGCGGCCCGTTGCAACGCGGACCAGGATCCGCCCCCCGGAGGGCGTGGCCTGGCAGGCGTTTTCCAGCAGGTTCACCAGGGCCTGCTGGAGCAGCATCGGGTCGGCCAGGGCCCGGCCTTCCCCAAGGCACTCCAGGCGCCGCCCCATGGACAGGGGGCGGCGGCGCACTTCGTCCAGAGCGAGGCGGGCCACCTCAGCCAGATCCATGTCCTGGCAGCGGGGCTCCAACGGCCTGGCCCACTGGAGGAACCGCTGCACCAGGCGCTCGAGCCCTTCCGTCTCCTCCAGCAGGGCCGAAGCGGCATCGGCGTGCCCCTGCCGGGCCAGGAGCTGGCCCTGAACCTTGAGCACCGCCAGCCCGTTCTTCAACTGATGGGCCACCCCCGCCGTCATCTCGCCCAGGTCCGCGAAGCGCTCCCGCAGGGCCAATCGACGGGCCTCCACCTCCGCCTCGGTCACATCTTCGAACTGGAGCAGGGCACCCACCTGATCCGGCGCCTCGATGCGGCGCAGCCGCCAGATGTGGCTTCCGCCTTCATGGCGCCAGACATCGCCCGAAGGTCGGGTCAGCCCTTCCAGCAGCCAGGGAAAGGGTTCCAGCACGAAGGATGCTTCGAGCCCCACCACCCCCGGTTGCACCCCGAGCAGGCGCCGCCCTTCGGCGTTGAGGGCCGAAACGCGGTTCCGCTGGTCCACCCAGAGCAGCCCGAAGGGCAGCACCTCGAGGATGCGCTCATGGACGGTGCGAAGCTCGCCCAGGCTCGCCGCCAGGCGCCCGCGGTCCTGCAGGCTTTCGCTCACGGCCCCGAGAACCAGCGCTTCGGGATCCGGCGGAATCCGGCGCCGCAGCCGAACCAGACGCACAAGGAAGAGCAGAGCCCCCAGCACCACGAAGCTGAGGGGAACCCCCCAGGCCAGGATTTCGGCGTTCTTCAGGAGACTCACGAACGATCTCCCGAGGTCTCCTCCGGCGGCCCCCAGTGCTCATAGCGCAGCAGGAGCAGCAGGCCCGGAAGGGCCGCGGCAACGCACACCAGGAAGTAGGAGGACCAGCCCAGCCGCTCGGCCATCCAGCCCGTGCCTCCTGCAAAGAGCGTCCGAGGCAGGGCCATGAGGCCCGTGAAGAGGGCGTACTGGGTGCCCGTGTAGGCTCGGTTGCAGCTCGACATGAGCAGGACCGCGAAGGCGCTGCCGCCCATACCGTAGGCCAGGTTCTCCAGGGCGTTGGCGCCCACCAGCAGCGGCAGGCTGGGGCCCAGACGCGAAATGGTCCAGAACCCCAGGATGCTTCCGGCCTGCAGGAGTCCGAAGGCGAAGAGGGCCTTGCGCAGGGACACCTTCGTGAGGATCAGCCCGCCGAGCAGTCCCCCCACGATGATGGCGGCCATGGCGGTGGTCTTCTGCACCGTTCCCACTTCCGCCAGAGTGAAGCCCACTCCCCGCAGCAGGAAGGGCATGGTCATGGCTTCCGCCAGCCAGTCCCCCAGCTTGTAGAGGACGGCGAAGGCCCCCAACTCAAGGATGCCAGGGCGATTCAGGAGATCCCGCAGAGGCTCCACCACAGCCGCCGCAAGGGTGCGCGGGGCCCGAGCCACGACATCGGTATTGGCCGCCAGCAGGGTGCCGCCCATGCCCGCCACGGTGAGCCCCGCCATGGTCAGGTAGGTGGACCGCCACCCCATGAACTGGGCCAGGATCAGGGCGCCTCCGCCGCTCACCAGCATGGCCACTCGATAGGTGGTGATGTGTACGCTGTTGCCAAGCCCAAGGAGCTTCTGGGGGAGGCGCTCCGCACGCCAGGCATCCGTCGCGATATCGAAGGTGGCCGAGGCCACGGCCACCCCCACGGCCAGGGCTGCCATGAGCAGCAGGTCCTGGTGGGGCGGATGCAGGGCCATGGCCGCCAACCCCACGGCCATGGCGCCCTGCATGACCAGCATCCAGCTCCGTCGGCGCCCCAGGACCGGCAGGGCATAGCGGTCCAGCAGCGGCGCCCAGAGCACCTTCAGGCTGTACGGCAGCGTCACCATGCTGAAGAGCCCGATGGTCTTCAGGTCCAGCCCCTCCTGGGTCATCCAGGCCTTCAGGGTGGAGCCTGTTAGGAAGAGCGGCAGGCCCGAGGCGAAGCCCAGCAGCAGCACGGAGGTCCAGCCACGCAGATCGAGGGAGCGGTTTTCGGAAGGCATCATGCCCCGAGTCTGGGGGCGTCCGTGCTTCGGGTCCAGATCAGGCGTACCAGGTGGACCCGCTCTGGAAGCCCCGTTGCTTGCCGGCCATCTGCGCGTGGCGGGCCAGGGCCAGGTCGATGAGGCGCTCCAGCAGGGATCGATACGGAATGCCCGAAGCCTCCATGAGCTTGGGATACATGGAGATGCTGGTGAAGCCGGGGACCATGTTGATTTCGTTGAGCACCAGGCGCCCGCTGGCCCGCTCCAGAAAGAAGTCCACCCGCGCCATGCCGTAGGCGTCCAGGGCCCGGAAGGCCTCCCGAGCGATGTCCCGGCAGCGGCTCACCAGGCTTCCCGGCAGGTCCGCAGGGACCACGGTGCGGCTCTTGCCGTCGATGTACTTGTCCTGGAAGTCGTAGAACTCCCCTGCGGGCAGGATCTCGCCGGGCACGCTCACGATGGGGTCATCGCCTCCCAGCACCGCCAGCTCGATCTCCCGGGCGTCCAGCCCCTTCTCCACCACCACCCGCCGGTCGAAGCGGAAGGCCCGGTCCAGGCTCGCGGCCAGGGCATCGGCCGTCTTCACCTTCTCGATGCCGATGCTGGAACCCAGGTTGGCGGGCTTCACGAAGACCGGCAGCCCCAGCGGCGCCAGGTCCGCCAGGCAGTGTTCTCGTTCGCGCTGCCAGCGCTCCTCCGTGAGCCCTACGTAGGGCCCCACGGGCAGGCCTTCACTTTCCCAGATGCGCTTGGTGATCCACTTGTCCATGCCCGCGGCCATGGCCAGCAGCCCCGCGCCGGTGTAGGGCCGGTGCAGCGGCTCCAGGAATCCCTGGATCTGGCCGTCTTCGCCCCCCGCGCCGTGCAGCGCGTTGAAGAAGACATCGGGCAGCGGCGTCGCTTCCGCGCCCGCTTCCAGGGGCAGGAAGGGCAAGGCGCTGCGCTCCGGCAGCTCCCCGGCAGCCAACCGCGCGAAGGGATCGCCCGTCACAACCCACACCCCGTTGCGGGCGATGCCCAGGGGCCGCACCTCGAAGCGGGCCGGGTCCAGGTGCTGGGCGATGCTGCGGGCCGTGACGATGGAGACTTCGTGCTCCGGGGATTCGCCTCCGAAGAGGAGGCCGACGCTGAGGCGGGAGGCGGCGTTCATGCCCCCAGGGTGGCACAGCCGGGAGCCCCGACACAGCCTCGCGCCACGAGGCATAGGTTGCCATCCTGGAGCCATGTCCGAGCCCCGCCCCGCCCTCGAAACCGCTTACGATCCCGAAGCCTTCCGGGCCCTGGCCCACCAGGTGGCCGACCAGTTGGCTGACCATCTCGCTTCTGCGCGCCGCCGGGAGGGCCCCGTGCTGCCGCCCGCCTCGCCTTCGGAGGCCCTGGCCGCCTGGCCGGACCTTTTCCCGGAGGGCCCCGGCGCCAAGCCCCTGGACCTCCTCCAGCGGGTAATCCAGGCCAGCAACCACCTGCACCACCCCCGCTACGTGGGCCATCAGGTCACGGCCCCCCTGCCCTGGAGCGCCCTGCTGGATTTCGCGGGGGCCTTCCTGAACAACGGTTCGGCCATCTTCGAGATGGGCCCCGCCTCCACCGTGATGGAGCGGGCCGTGGCCCGTCTCTTCGCGCGGCGGGCGGGCTTCGATCCCGAACGGGCCGATGGTTTCCTCACCCACGGCGGCAGCGCCGGCAACCTCACGGCCCTCCTGGCCGCCCGCCAGCGGGCCGCCGGCTGGGATGTGTGGGAGGAGGGCATGGAGCCCGGGAAGCTCTGCATCCTCGTTTCCGAGCAGGCCCACTACTCGGTGCGCCGCAGCGCCCAGGTGATGGGCCTGGGGGGCCAGGCCGTGCGCCCCGTGGCCTGCGATGGGGCCTTCCGCATGAAGCCCGCCGCCCTGGCCGAAGCGCTGCGGGTGGCCCAGGCCGAGGGCCTCACGGTGATGGCCGTGGTGGCCTCCGCCGGAGCCACCGCCACCGGCGCCTTCGATCCCCTCGACCCCATCGCCGACTGCTGCGCCGAGGCGGGCGTGTGGCTCCATGTGGATGCGGCCCACGGGGGCGGACTGCTGCTCTCCGACCGCCTGCGCCCGCGGTTCCGTGGCCTGGAGCGGGCGGATTCACTCGTCATCGACGCCCACAAGATGATGCTGGCCCCGGCCCTGGCCACCCTCGTGCTGTTCCGGGAGGGTGACCGTTCCTTCGAGACCTTCAGCCAATCCGCCAGTTACCTCTTCGGCGCCGATCCCCGGGAAACCTGGTTCGACCTGGCCCAGCGCACCCTGGAGTGCACCAAGCGCTCCCTGGGCCTGCAGGTGTACGCCTCGCTGCAGGTCATGGGCACCGCCTTCTTCGGGGCCTACGCGGAGCGGATGGTGGACCTCACCCGGAGCTTCGCGGACCACCTCAAGGCCCGGCCCCACTGGGAGCTGGCCACGGAGCCCGACTGCAACATCCTCTGCTTCCGCTTCGCGCCGCCCGCCGCAACCGATGCCGACGCCCACCAGGAGAAGGTCCGCGCGGCGCTCCTGCGGGAAGGCTCCTTCTACCTGGTGAAGACGCGGCTGGCCGGAAAAACGTGGCTGCGCACCACGGTCATCAACCCCGGCACCACCGAGGCGGACCTTCAGGCCCTCGCGGAGCGGATCGAAGCAGAGCCCTGAAAAGACGGGGCCCTACGGGACGAAACCTTCCGCAGCCGACACTTGAACCACGCGCTCGACGCCTTCCCGGCGGATGCGCCATGCCAGCGCGGGGCCCCGTTCCTGCAGGGCCGCCACCGCACGCAGGGTCAAAGCGCTGCCCTCCAGCGTCCCCACTGAAAGCACCTCGTCGCCAGCCATGAGCCCGGCCTTGGCCCAGCGGCTTCCGGGATTGACCGGGCCCACGCGAAGCCGTTGCCCGTCAGGACGGCGTTCCCAGCGCAGGACCACCCGGGAAGGGGCTTTCCGGTAGGGCAGATGCCCCCTGGCATCAAGGGTGAACGTGGCCCACTGATCGATGAAATCCAGCTCCATGGGCGCGGCCCACAGCACCTCCCGGCCGATGTTGGGGCTGCCCTCACCCGGCTTGACCACTTCCAGTGGGATGTCCACCCAGGCCTTCCCGCCGCATTCCAGCCGGCCCATCTTCACCGCCCGACCTTCCTTCACCTCCCCGGAGGCCCCGCTGAACAGGAATGCTTCCGAGGAATCCGAGGCGCCGATCTCGCCGGGCACCTGGATACCTCCGTTGGCCCCGGTATCGAGGGTGCAGGGCACCTCCGTGCCCCCGATCTTCACCTGGAGCGCCGGGTTGTCGCTTCCGGTATAGGCCAGAGGGATGCGATGGCCCGGAAGGGAATGCCACCAGCGGACTTCCCGGGCGACGGGATCCAGCACGAAACGGGTTCCCCGCAGAAAGTTCATGCCCAGGATGCCATCCACAGGTTCGTCCTGGAGGCTGCCCAGGAGGGTGCCCTTTAGGTCCATGCGGTAGGCCATGAGGTCCTCCCGCACCATGCCGGCGATTTCCAGACGCTTCAGGCAGACGATCCGGGTGGCGATCCGCGCCCCGGTGTAATCGCCCACGCTGCTGCTTGCCCCCTTGGGCTTCTCCGGTTCCTCCCACAGGAACTCCGAAGGGACCGAGGCATCCACCACGTTCAGGCTGGCTCCCGTATCGAAGATGAAGCGGAACTCCCGGTCGGCGACGCCTGGCTTCCGGGAAGACAGGCGGACCTTCACGATCAGCAGACCGTTCTCATCCACCTCCAGGGGCGTGATGCTCCCAGTCGGCCGCACCTCGGCCCGGGCCGACAGACCCAGGCCGAGGGCCAAGCCCGCGGCCAGCAAGGACCTCCAGATCAAGGGCATCGCTCCATCCTCCTGCAATCATTCAGCGTACACCCTCTACAACGGAACCCCGATCCGTCATGATGCTGGCTGCGCCCTCGAAGATCTTGGGCCTGCGTGGAGTCTTCGTGTTGAAAGCCATCTACCCCGGCTCCTTCGATCCCGTGACCCTGGGCCACTGGGATCTCATCCAGAGGGCCGAGAAGCTGGTGGACCGGCTGGTGGTGGCCGTGCTGCACAACCCGGGCAAGAACCCGGCCTTCAGCGTGGCGGAGCGGGTGGACTTCCTGCGGGAGCTGGTGGCGCCCTTCCCCAACGTGGAGGTGGCCACCTTCCACGGACTGCTGGTGGACTTCGCGAGGCAGGAGAACGCCCAGTGCATCGTGCGGGGCGTGCGGGCCTTCAGCGACTTCGAGTACGAGTTCCAGATGGCCCTCATGAACCGCAAGCTGCATCCGGACCTGGAAACGCTCTTCCTCATGCCCAAGGAGGAATTCAGCGTCCTCTCCAGCCGCATGGTGCGCGAGGTGGGCACCATGGGCGGCGACATCACCGGCATGGTGCCCGAGCTCTTCCGGGAGCGCATCGCCCACCGCCTGATGAACCCCGCCGAACTGGGTTGAAGCGTTAGACTGGGCGCCTTCCCCCACAGGTGCCCGATGCTGCTCCGCTGCCTGCTCCTCTGCCTGGCCCTGCTGCCCCTCGGAGCCCAGGAAAGACGGCCCATGCCGGGCCTGACCCTCCGCCACGGAGACCGCTCCGAGCCCGCGCGCATCCACGATCTGGCCATCACTGTGACGGTGGTGGGCCATGTGGCCACCACCACCTGGGACCTGACAGTGTTCAACCCCCAGGACCGGGTGCTGGAGGGCGAGCTGGTCTTCCCGCTTGGCGAAGGCCAGACCGTGAGCCGCTTCGCGCTGGATGTGAACGGCCGACTGCGGGAAGGCGTGGTGGTGGAGAAGGCCAAGGGTCGCATCGCCTTCGAGGAAACCGTGCGCCGGGGCATCGACCCGGGGCTGCTGGAGAAGACCGCGGGCAACAGCTTCCGGGCCCGGATCTACCCCATTCCCGCTCGGGGCTACAAGCGGGTGGTGCTGGCCTACGAGCAGGAACTCCAGGATGCCGACGGCGACCACCTCCGCTACCGCCTGCCCCTGGCCTTCACGGATCGCGTGGCCACCTTTCGCCTGCGCATGGAGGTGCTGGACCAGCCGGAAAGCCCGACCATCACGGCCAAACCTTCGGCCACCTTCGCCTTCAAGCAGGCCCGCCGCGCCTGGATCGCCGAAGAGACCCTGCGCGACGTGGCCCCGGACGCGCCCCTCGAAGTGGTGATCCCCCGGGGCGAAGGCAGCGCCCAGGCCTTCGTGGAGCGGCGCAACGGCGAAACCTACGCCTTCGTGATGGTGCATCCGCGGGCCATCCGGGAAGCCAAGGTTCTGCCCAAGCGGCTGCTGGTGCTGTGGGATGCCTCGGCCAGCGCCCGCAGCCGCGACCGCAAGCGGGAGATCCAACTGCTGGAGGGCTACCTGCGGCGGCTGGGCCCCTGCACCCTGCGCCTGGCGGTGTTCCGCAATACGGCTGAACCCCTGAAGACCTTCGCGATGCCCCAGGATGAGGCCGCCCTGCGGGCCCACCTGGAGGCCCTGCCCCTGGATGGGGCCACGCGACTGGAGGCCCTGGACCTGGCTTCCGAACCGGCGGACGAGACCCTGCTCTTTTCCGATGGCCTCGCCACCCTGGGGGGCGGCGAACCGCGGCTCCCGGCGGCGCCCCTGCTGGCCCTCTCCAGCGCCCAGGCCGCAGACCACGGGCGCCTGCGGGCCCTCAGCGAAGGCCGCGGCGGTGAGCTGCTCAACCTGCAGCGCCTGAGCGATGCGGAAGCCGCCCAGGCCCTCACCACCCGGCCCCTGGCCTTCCTGCGGGCCACCTATCCGGAAGGCAGCCTTTCGGAAGTTCATCCCAGCCAGGGCCAGGCCGTGCGCGGGCCCTTCGGCCTGGCCGCCAGGCTCATCGCCGAACGGACGAAGGTCACCCTGCACTTCGGCTTCGGCACCACCGTGCGCTTCACGCAGGTCATCGACCTGGATGCCGCCCAGGCCGCGGTGGAGGCCCCCGTGGCCCGCCTCTGGGCCCAGAAGAAGCTGGCGGCCCTGGAGCTGGACCGGGCCCGGAACGCCCAGGCCATCACCGCCCTGGGCCAGGCCCACGGCCTGGTCACCAACGGCACCAGCCTCATCGTGCTGGATGACGTGGCCGACTACGTGCGCCACCGCATCGTCCCCCCCGAAGACCTGCGCGCCGAGTACGACCGGCGCGTGGCCGAGGAAAAGGACCGGAAGACCCGCGACGCCAAGGACCACCTGGAAGCCCTCGTGGCGGCCTTCGCAGAGCGGAAGCAATGGTGGGAGACGGTGTTCAAAGCCCCGAAGGGGAACTATCGGGAGGGCAAGGACAAGGCCCGGGAAGAGGCCGAGCGCGACTTCGCACAGCGGACTCAGGCCGCGCCTGGAGCTGTGGCCGCCATGCCACCTCCGCCGCCTCGGCCCATCATCGATGCTCAAGATGTGGTCCCCGAGGTCGCTCCCCGAGAGATGCCTCGACAAGATTTGTCCATGGCCTATGCCGGTTTCGCTGGTGCGAGTCCAGCCTCATCATCCCGGCCCTCCCCTCAGCCCACCGCCACCATCACCCTCAAGCCCTGGGATCCCGAAACACCCTATCTGAAGGAGCTGAAGGCGGCGCCGAAGGCGGAGCGCTACGGTCGCTACCTGGCGCTGCGGGAGGCCCACGGGGGCACGCCGGGCTTCTACCTGGATGTGTCGGACTTCTTCCGGGGTGCGGGCGAGGCGGAGCTGGCCCTGCGCATCCTAACCAACCTGGCCGAGCTGAAGCTGGAGGATGCGGCCCTGCTGCGGGTACTGGGGCACCGCCTGCGCCAGCTGGGGCACCACCGCCTCGCGGTGCAGACCTTCGAAGAGGTGCTGCGCCTGCGGGAGGAGGAACCCCAGAGCCGCCGGGACCTGGCCCTGGCCTGCCAGGCGGAAGGACAGCTCCAGCGGGCCCTGGACCTGCTGTGGGAGGTGGCCACCACGCCCTGGGACACCCGCTTCCGGGACGTGAACCTCATCGCCCTCGGGGAGCTGAACGCCCTGCTGGCCACCGCGCCCCAGCCCCTCGACGCGGGGCGCATCGACCCCCGGCTCCGGGCCGAGCTGCCCGTGGACATCCGGGTGGTCCTGAACTGGGATACGGACAACAGCGACATGGACCTTCACGTAATCGACCCCCGGGGCGAGCCCTGCTTCTACAGCCACAACCGCACGGCGATCGGCGGGCGCATCAGCGCCGATGTGACCGGCGGCTACGGCCCCGAGGAGTTCCTGCTGAAGAAGGCCCTGCCCGGCACCTACCAGGTGAAGGCCCACTTCTACGGCACCGGCCAGCAAACCACCATCGGCGCCACCACCGTGGTGCTGGAGCTGTATCTGCGCTATGGGACGGGCCGCATGGAGAACAAGTCCATCACCCTGCGGCTGGAGGGCCCGAAGCGCATGGTGGACGTCGGCGCCTTCACCTTCCAATGATCCAATGGTGGAAGCACGAGGGGGGCCACCAAAGGCCCCCCTCGTTCAGGGCTCAGGTCAACTGACCTCCGCCAGTTTCAACCGGGCCTGCTCCTGCTGGAGCCAGGCCCGCTGGACATCGTTGAGGCCCCGGGCCAGCACCACCTCCGCCACCTCCCGGCAGCGGACCAGCAGGGCGCGGTCCCGCAGAAGGTCCGCCACCTGGAACTGGGGAACGCCCGACTGGCGGGTGCCGAAGAACTCGCCGGGACCCCGCAGCTCCAGATCCTTCTGGGCGATGCGGAAGCCGTCCTGGGTCTCCACCAGGGCGTGGAGCCGCTCCGTTTCCGCCCGGCTGAGCATCACGAAGTGGGAGGCGTGGGCGCCGCGGCCCACGCGGCCCCGCAGCTGGTGGAGCTGGCTGAGCCCGAAGCGCTCGGCGTGGTCCACCACCATCACCGTGGCGTTGGGCACATCCACGCCCACCTCGATCACCGTGGTGGCCAGCAGGAGACGGGCCTCCCCGCTCACGAAGCGGGCCATGCGGGCCCCCATCTCGTCGGCCTTCAGCCGACCGTGGACCACCTCCAGGGCCACCCCGTGGAAGCGCGCCCGCAGCAGGGCCTCCATGGCCTGGATGTCCCGCAGGCTCACCTTCGTTTCATCCGTCGGATCGATGGCGGGGCTCACGATGTAGGCCTGGCGGCCCGCGCCCAGCTCACGTTCCACCAAGTCCCAGGCCCGCTCGGCATCATCGGGATCCAGCAGCCGGGTGCGGATAGGCTGGCGACCCGGCGGCAATTCGTCCAGCACCGACTGGTCCAGGTCCCCGAACACCGCCAGGGCCAGGCTCCGCGGAATGGGGGTGGCGCTCATGACCAGCCAGTGGGGATCGCCGCCCTTGGTCTTCAGGGCCTCCCGCTGCTTCACCCCGAAGCGGTGCTGCTCATCCACCACCACCAGCTGGAGGTCCGCGAAGGCCACGGCCTCCTGGAAGAGCGCGTGGGTGCCCACCACGTAGGACGCTTCGCCCGAGGCGATGCGGGCCAGGGCCGCACGCTTCTCCGCGGCCTTCATGGGCCCCAGCAGCAGCTGCATCCGGTGGGCGTCGTCGCCCAGCAACCGTGTGAAGGTGACGGCATGCTGGCGGGCCAGCACCTCCGTGGGCGCCAGCAGGGCCGCCTGGCCGCCTGTCTCCGCCGCCATGGCCATGGTGAGGAAGGCCACCAGGGTCTTGCCGCTGCCCACATCCCCCTGCAGCAGGCGGTGCATCACGCGCCCCGAGGTGAGATCGCCTACGATCTCCTTGAAGGCCCGGCGCTGGGCCGTGGTGAGGGTGAAGGGCAGGAAGCCCTGCAGACGTTCCCGCAGCGCGGGGCTGGTGGGCATCACCCGGCCCCGGCGCTGCATCCGGCCCGCGCGGCGCAGGGCCACGCCGAGGGCGAAGGCGAAGAGTTCTTCCGCCGCCAGCCGCTGGTGGGCCGGAGTCCGGCCCTGTTCCAGGGCCTGGGGATCGCTCTCATCCAGGGGCTGATGGAGCAGGCGCAGGGCCGTGAGCAGGTCCGGCAACCCCTTGGCCAGCTCGGGCGGCAGGCCGTCCTCCATCACCTGCACCCGCCCCAGGGCCTCCTGCACGAGGCGCCCCCGCACGCGGCCCGTGATGGGCCCGAGCTTGCGGTACAGGGGCAGGTAGCGGCGCACGAAGGGATCGTCATCGGCCACGGCGGCGCCCCGGCCCATGAGCTCCCAGGCAGGCCCCCGCAACTCCAGGCCGTGCCGCCCCAGGGCCGGGGCGCCGAAGGCCAGGATCCGGTCCCCGGGGCGCAGGGCCCGGGCCAGGTAGGCCTGGTTGAACCACACCAGCCGCAGGGTGCCGCTGCCGTCCTCCAGCAAGGCCTCCGTCAGCGTCATGCGCTGCACGCGGGTGGTGGTCTGGCGCAGATCCTTGATGGTGCCCAGCACCGTCACGGGACTGCGCTCGTCGCCGGGATGGAAGCGATCCAGTTCCGCGATGCGCCGCAGGCTACCGCGATCCACGTAGCGGTAGGGCAACGCCCAGAGCAAGTCCCGCAGGGTTTCGAGGCCCGCTTGCCCCAGGGCTTCCGCGTAGGCGGGCCCCACGCCCCGAAGCACCGTGAGGCGACTGGAGAGAGGCAGGTGCGGCATACCCACGCTAGACCTCGTCCGTGGTGCGCTCCAGCTCGCGGTAGCGGGCAAACTCCGCCTCGAAGTAGAGCGGCACGATGGCAGTCGGGCCGTTGCGGTGCTTGGCGATGACCAGTTCGGCGCTTCGGTCCTCGGGCTCGCCTTCCACCACCGGGCGCATCTTGCGATGGATGAACATCACCATGTCGGCATCCTGCTCGATGGCGCCGGAATCGCGCAGGTCGGACAGCTGGGGCCGCCCGCCCTGGCGGTGCTCCACCTCGCGGTTCAGCTGGGAGAGCACCACCACCGGGATCCCGCGATCCTTCGCCAGCAGCTTGAAGCCGCGGCTGATCTCGCCGATGCGCACGGCCTCGCTCTGCTTGGCGCCGCGGCTGTCCGGCGGGCTGGACATGAGCTGGAGGTAGTCCACGATCAGCAGGTCCAGCCGCTGGTTGGCCTGGGAGAGGTGGCGATCCACCATGGCGGTGATCTCCCGCACCGTGATAGCCGCCTGGTCGTTGATGAAGATGGGGAGTTGCAGCAGCTCGTCCCGAGCCTGGAGCAGCTTGGCCTGCACCGCGTCATCGAAGGCCCCGGCCTGGACGGCTTTCATGTTGATGCTGGCCTTGGCCGCCAGGATGCGGGTGAACACTTCCTCCCGGCTCATTTCCAGGCTGAAGAAGGCCGCGTGGGCCCGCTGGGCGCTGTCCGCGGACCGCAACAGCCAGTTGAGGGCCAGGGCCGTCTTGCCGATGCCAGGCCGCGCCGCGAGGATGATGAGGTTGCCCGGCTGGAAACCCTGGGTGATGGCATCCAGCCGCGAGAAGCCCACCTTCAGGCCCGTGGTGCCCCGGCCCTCCAGGCGGTCCAGGAGCGCTTCCATGCTCTCCTGCGCCACCTGGCCCACGTGCTCCAACCCCTTGCGCTGCTGGCCCTGGGCCAGCCGGAAGAGGTCCTGGGCGGCCTGCTCCACCAGCTGGTCCGGCGGCAACTCCTGGGCAGAAGCCTGGCGGGCCAGGCCCGAGCCCAGCCGGATGAGCTGGCGCAGCTTGCGCTTGGAGGTCAGGATGTCCGCCAGCACCTGAGGACGCCCGACCTCTTCGGCGGAAAGCAGCTCCACGAGCCCTGGATAGCCCCCCACCCGCCCCAGGTCGCCCGCCTGGGAGAGAGCATCCTTCAGGGTGAGGCTGTTGACCTCCACCTGCCGTTCCAGCAGATCCCGCAGGGCCTTGAATACGGCCTGGTGGGCGGGGTGGACGAAATCCTCCTCCGTGATCTGGAACACGATCTCCGAAGCCACCACTTCTGCGCCCGGGGCGCAGCAGGTGGCCAGGAGCGCACGTTCGCTCTCCAGATCCTCAGGAAGGCTGTCGGCAGTCCATTCGGCCAAGGGCGGCCCCCGGGATCAGAGCCCCGGAGGCGTGTAGCCCCCGCCGTTGGCATCGATGAAGACCGGGTTGGCCACGGCAATGGGGTAGATGCCCCGCATGAGCCGGTTCCAGTAGGACCCCGCCAGGTAGGCGCCGGCCTGGGTGAGCGGCACCCCGGCCTCCACCACCAGCACCGCATCCTGGGTGGTGCCCACGGGCAGGTTCACGGTGGTCGTCCGCACCCGGGCATCCGTGGCGGACACGGTGAAGGTGGCGGGGTTCAGGGTCTGCACCACCATGCCATTCACCACGAGGCGCACCTCCTCCACGGGCACCCAGTCGGAAGCCATGAGGGTGAGGGTCACGGACACGGACCCCGAAGACGCGGCCACCAGCCCGCCGGGCCCCGCGCTGGCGGAGCCACCGGCCACCTGGACGCCCAGGAAGGGGCCCGTGGAGGCCACGGCGGCCCCGGACTTCAGGGCTTCCAGAAGGGCCGCGGTGTCCTCCTGGGTGAAGCCCGTGGCCTTCAGGTAGGTGCGGGCCAGCCCCACCGGGGTGTCCAGGGTGAAGTGGGCTGCCGAGAGGCCCAGAGCCTTGGTGAAGGCGGTGGGCGTCTGCTGGCGCAGGATCGCCAGCCAGTCGGCGCGTACCTGCTTGAATTCCTCGAACCAGGCGGTGGGATCCGCGGGATCGCAGCCTTCGCCCCGGAGCAGTTCGAGGGCATCGAACTGACCCTGGGTCAGGGAACCGGAGAAGGTTCCGGTGGCGTTCCACCACTCATTGGCACCGACTCCCAGGGCCACGTCGTGATCGAATGCCTGGCGGGTGAAAAGGCCCTCGGGCCCCCGGGGGCGATGCACCACGGTGAAGGAACCCTGGGCCTGGGCCTGGAAATCCGCCAAGGTCCAGCCTGCCGCATTCCGGGCGCCCGCGTTCCGCAAGGGCACCGGCGCGGGCACGAACAGCGCGGTCGCAGTGCCATGCTGGGCCAGATGGCTGCTCCGGCCGCTGATGACCCAAGGGCCATCCCCGATCTCCGCCCGCATGGCATCCGTGATGTCCGGGACCAGAAGCTCCGAACGGAAATCCTCGCGGAGACCTTCCGCATCCGGGTGCCGATCCGTTTCGGTCACCCCCACCACGCGAACGCCCTCGGCCAGGGCCGAAGCCAGTTTTTCGACGAGAAGGTGCCCACCGGTGGTCCCCAGGCTGGGACCCGGCAGATCGAAGGTGGTCCAACCTTCGGGAAGCGCCGCGGGAATCGCCAGGAACTCCCGCAGGAAGGTGTTCTGGTTGACCGCGGCCCGCACGCCCAGGGTTTCCAGATGGGCGAGGGGGCCCCGGGTCAGGCAGGCCTCGTAGTCGCCCATCGGCAGCCAGAAGGTGGGGTAGGAACGACCACTCATGGAAGCCGCGAACAACTCGTTGCCGCCGGAGAATCCATAGACCGCGTAATTGCTGCTGCTGATCGCGGGGGCCTTGCTCACCGAACTGAAGGCCGAACCGAGGCTCCGCATCCGCTTGACGTGAGGGTCCGGGGTGCCCCCGAGGCCCAGAAGGGTCACGCGCCCGGGCTGGAGATCGCCGGTGGGCTTGCCCAGGCCGCGCACCACGAAGGCATGCTGCTGGATCTTGGCGTCCACCATGCCGCCCGAGGGGCCCAGGATCTCGTCCCGCTCAGGGGTGAGCACTTCCAGCCCTGCGTTGTTGAAAATCTTTCCGTCCTCGATGACGATGGGGCCCGGCCGGGTTGGACGGGCTTCATTGAGGCGGTTCGCCAACTCCGTGAACAGGCGCTGCCCGAACGGTTCGTTGCGCAGACTCACGCGGTAGGTGCCTTCCGGCAGCAGCAGGTCGAGCACCGGGTTGCTCGACTGGCCCATCATGGCGTTCGGAGCGTTGTCGACCGGTTCAAGCCATTCCGTGCGCTCATGCCGCCATCCTGCAGAGGTTTGACGCTCCACCCGGATCTCCGTCGGGTAGGGCCCCTGGCGAACCGCGCTGCCCGAAGTCTGGAGCACCAGCCGACCGGTCTTGAACCCCCGGAGGTCGGCGCGGGCCTTGGCCATCTGCGCCATCACGCCCGTCGCCTGGTTCGGAAGGGTGCCGGACATGGAACTGCCGCCCACGACATAGAGACGGCGGCGATGGGTGAGGCTCGCCCCCGAAGCCAAAGCCGCCGTGGCCGGACTGCCTGCCACCAGCTTGCCGGGCACGCGGGGCCGAACTTCGGTCAGAACCGTCTGGGGGTCCGAACTCACCAGGAGCGCATCGCCATCCACGGGCAGCAGGCCCAGGCTGCAGTGGGCATCCTCGATGCTCCCGGAGGGTTCCACGCCCATGAACGCCACCATGGGCGCCTTGACGGCGGCATCGGGATCCCCGTAGGCCGTGCCGGGAATCTCCACGCCCCATCCGTTCAACAGGGCCCCGTTGGCATCCTCTGCAGCCGGCACATTGAAGCGGAATCCGGCCGTGCGCTGGGCGAGCAGGTCGCCCACGTTCCGGATGCCCACCGAGGCGCCGCCCGTGTTGCTGAGGGTGGTTTCCAGCAGGAAGAAGGGATCGTTCTTCCCCAGGGAGATGCTGTGGAGCACTTCCACCCCGATCACCCGGTCCTGGCTGTCCCAGGTGGCTCCGCTCACATGATGGTGGGGATCGTACACATGGCCCCGCATGTCGAGGCGGGCGCCTGAGGTGTTGCTGGAAGGCTCGAACCGGTCGAAGACCAGGACCACATCGGGATCCTGGTTCACCACCGGCGTCAGCCGTTCCAGCGTGTCCACGGGAACGGCCACGCGCCTGTAGCTCTGATCGAGGATCACGGGGCCGACATCAAGGATGCTGCCGCCTGCGGGAGCGCCGGCCGCCGCAGGCAGGGCGGAACCAAAGCGGGTGCCGTCCACCGTCAGATTCAGGAAGTCGTTGCCCAGGAAGAAATCTCCAGGGGCGGCTTCGGCCTTGAGGCCGGGAACCCGGTCCCCGCCCACCTCAGGCACCTGCTGGGCCGTGACATCCCCCCGGGAGAGCCCGGTCGCCCGGTAGCACCCGGGGGCCAGCATCGCAGCGGCGATCACCGCAGCCAAAGCGGTCAATCCGCCCGCCCGGGGGGCACGGGGAGCGGAGGAATCATGCGCAGAAAGGTTCAAGGTCATGCAGCAGCGCTCTCTTTGGGACCCGTAGGGGCAAGGGTCTATGCTAACCCACGATGCGGATCGTGGCTTGGTTGAGACGGACGCCCCAGGGTTGGCGCCGGTTCGGGGTTGCCGTGGCGGCCTCCCTCACGGTGGATCTGCTCTGGACCTTCCTCTGGTTCCCTTCCCGCGTCCAGGACCGCATTCTCCCCTGGGATCAACTCCCCCCCTCCGGAGTGCCCGTGATCGTCCTGGGTGCAGGCGTGCTCCCGGACCGGGAACCGTCCCGGGTTCTCCAGGGACGCCTGGAACAGGCCCTGCGGCTTCAGCAGGCGGGCAAAGCACGGTGGTTCCTTGTTTCCGGAGACAACCGCTCTCTCTACTACAACGAACCCCTGGCCATGCGCCGATGGCTCCAGCGGGCGGGCGTACCGCCAGCCTTCATCGTCAGCGACTATGCCGGTCGCCGCACCTACGACAGCCTGAAGCGCGCCCAGGCCATTTTCGGAGTCCGCCGGGCCGTGGTGGTCACTTCGGATTTCCACCTGCCCCGGGCGGTCTTCATTGCCCAGCACCTGGGTCTGGAGGTCCGGGGCGTGGCCGCCGACACGGAACGCAACGGATTCTGGGCCCGCCTGAGCTTCTGGAGCCGGGAATGGGCCGCCCGCCACAAGGCCCTGTTCGATACCTGGTTCCCCCCCGACACCCTCCTGGGCCCCCGGGAACCCACCCCGGACGACTGGGCCCCGCCTCTCCGGGAAGGCGCAGGAGATGCTGCAAACGCGCAGAAGGATTCCTGAAACGGGAGAGGGGCAGGACTCCAGCCCTTGCCCACGGCCACCGATCACATTTCCATTGGAACCTGCATGCCCCACCTCCGCACCTGGACCACCCGCGCCCACCTGCTGCTGCTGGTCCTGGTGGCCGTGCTGCCAGCCCTGCTGCTCCTGCTGGGATCAGGACTGGAGCGCGAGAGGGACGCCAGCCGCCGGGCCACTTCCAGCCTTGCCTTCCAGGTCCAGGAAACCGCACGGGCCCAGGAGCAACTGGTGGACAGCGCCCACCAGGTCCTGGCCACCCTGGCCACCCTCACGCGGATCCAGCAGCGGGAGGCCGACCGGTGCAAACCTCTGCTCAAGCGGCTCCATGCCCTGAACCCCCGCATCACGGTGCTGCTCGCCGCGGACCCCCAGGGCCAGGTTTATGCCGCCAGCGTCGATGGCCCTCCGATCTCCATCGCCGACCGACGCTACTTCCAGCAGGCCCTCTGGAACCGCCGGCTGGCCTCCGGAGAATACGTCGTGGGGCGGCTCAGCATCCGCCCGGGCCTCCACCTGGCGCTCCCGGTCATCGACGCCGAAGGCCGGATCCAAGGCGTGGTCGTGGCCGGGCTCGATCTCTCCGGCCAAGGGGATGCCGGGTTCCGCCCGGAGCTCCCGGCCGGAATCCGCATGAGCCACCTGGACCGGAACGGCGTGGTGATCCACGACCAGGGCCATGCGCCCTCCCGGGTTGGGCAGCCCACGGATTTCGAAGCCTTCCGCAGAATGACTGGCCCCCGGGTGGACGGGACCTTCGAAGCCAGGGACGAGCAGGGAGGCAGGAGGATCGTGGCGTACCGCCAGATCCGGATCCCGGGCGAAGAGGATCCATGCCTGGTCCTGAGGATCGACCAGCTCAAGTCCGTGGCCCTGGGCCCGGCCCGGCGCATCCTGATCCGGGATCTGGCCCTGCTGGCCCTGGCCGCCGTGCTGGCGGGCGCGGTCGCCTGGTGGCAGGGCCATCGGATCCTGACGGGCCCCCTCGCACGGCTCGCCGCCGCCGCGGATGGCATCGCCCAGGGCGAGCATCCTCCTTCCGGCCCGGGCCAGGGCGCCCGGGAAGTCCTCCGCCTGGAGCGATCGGTCCACGACATGGCCCGGGCCCTTTCGGAACAGGCGGAACGCTTCAGGGCCCAGGAAGAGCACCACCGGCTCGTGCTGGAGCGGGCCCCCTTCGGCATCCTCCGACTGGATGAGGAAGGGTGGCCCGTCGAGGCCAATCCCGCCCTGCTGCACATCCTGCGGATCGATGGAACACGCCTCCGGGAGGTGAACCTGGAGCAGATCCCCGGCACCCCGCAGCTCCGGGATGCGCTGGCCGCCGCCCAGGGAGGCGGGGCGGGCCTCCACGGCCGCATCTGCCTTGTGGAGGATGTGGCCGAGCGACGGGGCGCCGCCCGGGCCCTCCGGGAGCGGGAAGAACTGCTCGAGGCCTTCTTCGCCCAGTCCCTTGACGGCTTCTACATCGCCCTGTGCGATGAGCCTGTTCGCTGGGACGCCACCGTCGACAAGGAGGCCGCCCTCAACTACATGATCGACCGCACCCGCATCACCCGCATCAACCGGGCGATGCTGGAGATGTACGGCCTGCCGGAACAGGAGATCGTGGGCCGACCCCTCCGCACCTTCCACGAGCACGATTTCGACCAGGCCGTGGAGGACTTCCGGAATCTCCTGGACCAGGGACGCCGGCATACCGAGACGGATGAACGGCGGGCCGATGGTTCCCAGGCGTGGTTCGAGGGCGACTACATCGTTCTGTACGACGCGGAAGGCCGGGTCCGGGGCCATTTCGGGATCCAGCGCGACATCACCGAGCGCAAACGCTGGGAAGAAACCTTGCGCCTGGGCGAAGAGCGGGTTCGCACCCTTTTCGACAGCCTGAACGACGCCATCTTCCTCCACGACCCCCATTCGGGCGCCATCCTCCAGGTGAACCGGCGGGCCGAGGAACTGTACGGCTACTCGGCCGAAGAGTTCCGGAACCTGGATGTGCAGGCGATGAGTTCCGGCGCCCCGCCCTACAGCCAGGCCGAGGTCTTGTCCTGGATGCGCCGGGCCACGGCCGAGGGGCCCCAGCTCTTCGAGTGGCGGGCCAAGGACCGTACGGGCCGCATCTTCTGGGTGGAAGTGAGCATGCGCCCCGTGGTGCTGGAGGGCGAAGCCCGCCTGCTGGTCACGGCCCGGGACATCACTGAGCGCAAACGCACCGAAGCCCAGCTTCTGGAGCGGGAGCAGCTCTTCCGCCTGCTGTTCGACCGATCTCCGGATCCCAACCTGCTGCTGGACGGCCACCATTTCATGGATTGCAATCCCGCAACGGTGGCCTTTCTGAGGGCCGAGAACCGGTCCCAGATCCTGGGGACCCATCCCTGGGATCTGTCCCCGGAGCATCAACCGGACGGTCGACGCTCCCAGGAAAAGGCCGCAGACATGATCGCCCGGGCCCACCGGAAAGGCAGCCAGCGCTTCGAATGGGTGCATCACCGGTTCGACGGGACCGAGGTTCCCGTGGAAGTGCTGCTCACCGCCATCCCGTGGCAGGGCAAATGGATCCTGCACACCGCCTTCCGGGACCTCACCGAGCGCCGCCAGGCCGAAGAGGCCCGCCGCGCCCTGGAAGCCCAGGTGCTCCAGAGCCAGAAGCTGGAAAGCCTCGGCGTCCTGGCCGGTGGCATCGCCCACGACTTCAACAACCTGCTGGCAGCCATCCTGGGCAACCTCAATCTGGCCCAGACCTCCCTGGAGGAAGGCACCCCAGCCGCAGGCTACCTGGCCTCCGCCGAGCGCACCGTCCTGAAGGCCTCGGACCTCACCAAGCAGATGCTGGCCTACAGCGGACGGGGCCGATTCATGGTGAAGCGTCTGGACCTGAACCACCTGGTGACGGACATGGCCAACCTTCTCCAGGTTTCCATCCCCAAGAAGGTGATCCTGGAATCACGATTGGCTCCAGACCTTCCCGCCCTGGAAGGCGATGCCGCCCAGCTCCAGCAGGTGGTCCTCAATCTGGTCACCAATGCCGCGGAAGCCATCGGCGATGCGACGGGCCGAATCATCCTGTCCACGGCAACCCTGCATCTGGAGGCCCCGGATCTCGCAGCCCTGGCCCCGCCCCAGGATCTTCCGGCAGGAAGCTACCTCCGGCTGGAAGTCGCTGACGACGGCTGCGGCATCCCCCCGGAGGTCCAGGCCCGGATCTTCGATCCCTTCTTCACCACCAAGCGGACGGGCCGGGGGCTTGGCCTTTCGGCCATGCAGGGCATCCTCAAGGCCCACCGCGGAGGCGTGGCCCTGCAAAGCACTCCGGGCCAGGGCTCCACGTTCCAGATCTACCTGCCCATCTGCGAAGGCCCTGCGGACCTTGAAACACCTCCCCAGGTCGAGCCCCTGGAATCCCCCACGGGGCGCGTCCTGCTGGTGGACGACGAACCGATGATCCTGGAGGCCGGCGCCGCCCTGCTGGAACGGCTTGGGTTCCAGGTCCACACGGCCCGCGACGGCCAGGAGGCCGTGGAGTTCCTGGAGGCCCACCCCGCCTCCCTGGATCTGGTGCTGATGGACCTCACCATGCCCCGCCTGGATGGACGGGAGGCCTTCCAGCGCCTTCGGGGGCTGGAACCGGATCTGCGGGTGATCCTCAGCAGCGGCTACGACGAAGGGGATTCCCTCCGGGAGCTGTCGCAGCAAGGGCTCACGGGATTCCTGCAGAAACCCTACCGATTGAAGGAACTGTCCGCCGCCCTCCGGGCCGCCCTCAAGGCTCCCAGCCCGGACGGCGAAACCCCGCCCCCAGCCACAGCGTGAAGCCCAGCGCGGCCAGGCCCAGCAGGCCATAGGCCAGGTTCGGCGGCAGCGTTCGCAGGGGCAGGTAGAGCACGCTGGCCACCGCCATCCCGGCGAAGGAGGCCGAGTTGGCAGCGGCCCAGACAGCGCCCTTCCGCTCAGGAGCCGGCCGGATCTGGAGAAAGCTTTCGCAGGGAATCAGGTAGAGCCCGCCGGATACCCCCGTAGCACCCACCAGCAGGAAGGCCGCTCCAACGCGCGCCCCTTCCGGCAGCAGGGGCAGACCAGCCAGGGCCCCAGCCGAGCCGGCCATGGCTAGGCCCGCAGGAACCAGCACCCGATACCATCCTTCCCCCCGGGCCCACCGGGCCGCCAGCAGTCCCCCGAGGGCCAGTCCCACCAGCTGGGCCGCCACCAGCAGGCTGGTGCCCGCATCGCTCAGACCCAGCTGCTCCTTCCCAAGGGTGTTGATGACCAGAAGTTGGTACACCCCGGCGGCCCAGATGAAGACATCCGCCACCAGGATGCGCCCCAGCAGGCGATCCGCCCCGATGGCCTTCAGTTCCCGCCAGGTATCGACCGGGCCGGACCAGGGAAAGGGGCGGGCAGGATCCGCGGCCGCGCGCCGGGGAATGCCAAAACTGACGACCACCCCCAGCAGGGACAACGCCACGGTCATGATCCCCACCAGCGCATGGCCCCGAGGCGCGCCGAGGAGGCTGCCCCCCCGCACATCCAGCACCAGCCCAGCGCTGGTGACGCCCACCAGGATGGCGGTGGAAACCCCCACCCGCAGCAGGGCGTTGACCCGGGGCACCTCCTCCGCCGGGTGGAGTTCGGGAATGGATCCGTTCAGGGCTGGGCTGAAGAAGGTGGCCTGAAGGCCCATCAACCCCACCATGCCCACCACCCCGTTCAGCGGCGTGCGGATCTCGTGGCTCATGTTCGCAAGGAACTCGCCCTTCGTCCAGCCTGCGGGAGCCGCCAGCAGCACGAAGGGCAGGGTGAAGGCGAGGGCGGCCAGCCCCTGCAGTTCCTTCTGCCCCTGGGTCACCGCCAGAAGCATCACCGCCTGCTTGAAGAAGTTGTCGTTGAAGGTGCCCAGCACATAGCTGGCCGCCATGGCCAGGAAGGGGCGCCGGACCTCGGCAGAAAGGGGCCGCGCAGGCGTCTGGGACACAGGCAACTCCGAAGTTGGGCCATTGTACCCATTGGGCCGCACCATCCCGCAGTTGGGGGGACGGGGTAAACCATTGGACCGCCCCCGCCGAAGACCCCTGGTCAGGGGAACACCCCCTGGTGCATCCTGTCCGCGTTCCCGGTTCTTTTCGAGGTTCCCATGTCCGACGCCCCTTTGATCCGCCTCTGCGATGTCACGAAGGTCTACCAGATGGGGGACATGGAGGTCCGGGCCCTGGATGGGGTGAGCCTCGACATCCACCGCGGCGAGTATGTGGCCATCATGGGGCCTTCCGGCTCCGGCAAATCCACGATGATGAACGTCATCGGCTGCCTGGACACGCCCACCAGCGGCACCTACGAACTGAACGGCAAGATGGTCAGCGCCATGTCGGACGACGAACTGGCCCAGATCCGCAACGAGGAGATCGGCTTCGTCTTCCAGACCTTCAACCTGCTGGCCCGCACCACCGCCCTGCAGAACGTCGAGCTGCCTCTCATCTACGCGGGCGTCACTCCGACCGAGCGCCACTCGAAATCGAGAAAGGCCCTGGCCGATGTGGGCCTGGAAGCCCGTTCCGACCACATGCCCAACCAGCTTTCCGGCGGCCAGCGGCAGCGCGTAGCCATCGCCCGGGCCCTGGTGAACCAGCCTTCCATCCTGCTGGCCGACGAACCCACCGGCGCCCTGGACTCCAAGACCAGCGTGGAGATCATGGCCCTGTTCGAAGAGTTGTACCAGCGCGGAAACACGATCATCCTGGTTACCCATGAAGAAGACATCGCCCGCCACGCCCACCGCATCGTCAAGCTGCTGGACGGCAAGATCAAGCACGACGAACCCAACACCCCCATCACCCTGGAAGAGCATCTGGAACACCTGAAGCAGTGGGCGGAGAAGGAATAGCCCTTCCGGCCCGAATGGACGAAGCGCCCCGGATCCGGGGCGCTTCGTCCATTCGGGGATGGAGCCGTCAGCCTTTCTTGGCTTCAGCCTCGGGCTTGGGAGCCTCCTCGGCCGCTGCGGTCCAGATGCCCTGGACCACCGGGGTATCGTCCAGCTTGAGCGCGGGATCCCAGCTCCGCTCGATCTTCAGGGTGAAGGGGTTCTGCTCGTAGGACATCCAGCCAGGATCGTCGGCGATCACGTAGATGGCCCGGGCCTGCTTGGAAGGGTTCGTGTAGGTGACCACAGGCTCGAAGGTGCGGACCACGTTCTGCAGCATGCCCTCTTCGAGGTTGCCCCATTTGTTCACCATCTGAAGGCGGAACCATCCGCGGTTCGGATGGAAAAGGCTCACCTTGAGGGATTCACCCGGAGGCACCACAAATCCGTAGCCCCGCCAACCGGCCGGGAAGAGGCCAAATCCCTTGACTTCACTGGCATCCGGAGCAATCCGGACGATGGGGATGGGTCCCCGGCGGGCATTGCGCTGAATTTCAGCCGCCAGATCCCTCGTGCGCCAAAACGTCTCGTCTGGACGCTCGGTACAGCGGGGCGTCGCCAGCAGTTCGTTGAACCGCAGAGGCCGTTTCTTTTCCTGATTCGGCCGAATGCGGTTCACGGGGCCGGATCGCTCTCCAGGTCGAACCCCTCGACCTGTCTGAAAGCCCGGGCCCCGCTCACCGCCAGGACGGGGACGTTCCACAGGCCCCGGGCGGTCCAGGGAACCCCGACCCACGCCACCCGTCCCGGGACGCCCGGAGGGCGGAGGCGCGGGCCGCTGGGCCAGGAGCGGAAGGAGCGACGGAAGCAGGACCGCCGCAACCAGCGCAGTCTGCGACGGGAATCCACGGAAACGGAATGCCACGGAACACCTCCTGAAGGTAGGAGCACCAAAAAGCAACCGCTGTGCCAATTACCCAGTTTGACCGAATCGAGCCTGTCAAAGCGCGGGATGGGATCCGCCTGGGACCGTTAAACTGGACCCCTTCGCCAGGAGTACGCGTGTTCGGAAAGATCCAGCACATCCATTTCGTAGGCATCGGGGGCATCGGCATGTCGGGCATCGCCGAGGTGCTCGTGAACCTGGGCTACCAGGTGAGCGGTTCGGACCTGAAGGCCAGCCCCACCACGGACCGGCTCCAGGGTCTGGGTGTGGCGGTGCACCTCGGCCACGATGCGAAATGCATCGCGGGGGCCCAGGTGGTGGTCATTTCCAGCGCCGTGCGGGGCGACAACCCCGAAGTGGTCGCCGCCCTGGCCCAGAAGGTTCCCGTGATCCCCCGGGGGGAGATGCTGGCGGAACTGATGCGGATGAAATACGGCATCGCCGTGGCCGGATCCCACGGGAAGACCACCACCACGAGCATGATCGCCCAGGTGCTGAGCCAGGGCGGCATCGACCCCACCATCGTGGTGGGCGGCAAGCTGGGGATCCTGGGCTCCAACGCCAAGCTGGGCAAGGGGCCCTTCCTGGTGGCAGAGGCCGACGAGAGCGACGGCAGCTTCCTGATGCTGTCGCCCACCATCGGGGTGATCACCAACATCGACCGGGAGCATCTGGACCACTACAAGGATCTGGACGAGATCAAGGAAGCCTTCGTCGCCTTCGGAAACAAGGTGCCCTTCTATGGAAGCATCTTCGCGTGCATGGACTGCCCCGCCGTGGCCGCCATCCGGCCCCATCTCAAGCGCCAGGTGCGGACCTACGGCCTGAATCCCCAGGTGGACCTGCGGGCATCCAACATTCGGTGCGAAGGCTTCCGAACCCACTTCAGAGTCCGGGCCTACGGCGATGATCTGGGCGAGTTCTCCCTCGGCGTCCCCGGCGAGCACATGGTGCTCAACGCCCTGGCCGCCATTGGTGTGGCGCTGGAAATGGATGTGGCGCCGGAGGTGATCCGGGCCAGCCTCGCCAGCTTCACAGGTGCCGACCGCCGGTTCTCGAAGCGCGGGGAACGGAAGGGGGTGACCGTCATCGACGACTACGGCCACCATCCCACCGAGATCGCCGCCACCCTGGCCGCTGCCCGCAAGGGCTTCCCGGACCGGCGCATCGTGGCCGCCTTCCAGCCCCACCGCTACACCCGCACCCGGGCCCTGCTGGAGGAGTTCGCCCAGGCCTTCTTCGATGCGGACGTGGTGGTGGTGACCGACATCTACGCCGCCAGCGAACCGCCCGTCCCGGGCCTCACGGGGCGCACCCTGGTGGATGCCCTTCTGGCCCACGGTCAGCGGGAGGCCCACTCCATCCCTCGGGTGGAGGATCTGCCCGAAGCCCTGGACGGCCTCACCCGCCCAGGCGACCTGCTCCTCACCTTCGGCGCCGGCAGCATCACGTCGGTGGGTCCGAAGTTCCTGGAGCGCTAGGCCATGAAGACCACGTTCAAGGCCTGGGCCAGCCGCCTGAAGATGCCCCACACCCTCGTCATCGTGGGTTCCCTGGTGGCGCTGGTGCTGGTGCTCTCCTGGATCATCCCCTCGGGCGAGTTCCAGCGGGTGGACAAGCTGCTGCCGGACGGCAGCCACCGCAGCGTGCCCGTGCCCGGCAGTTTCCAGTTCCTGCCCAAGACCTTCCTGGGCCTGCACCACCTCTTCCTCAGCCCCATCCAGGGCTTCGAAAGCGCCGGGGTCCTGGTGGCCTTCCTGCTCATCATCGGGGGCAGCTTCAACATCCTGCAGGAAAGCGGCGCGGTGGAATTCTCCATCAAGCGCCTCGTCCGCTTCATCAGCGCCCGCCCCACCCTGGAATGGCTGCTGATCCCCCTGCTCATGACCATCTTCTCCCTGGCCGGAGCCGTCTTCGGCATGGCAGAGGAGACCATCCCCTTCATCGCCATCTTCATCCCCATGGCCCGGGCTCTGGGCTACGACTCCCTGGTGGGCGTGGCCATCCCCTTCCTGGGCAGCGCCGCGGGCTTCGCCTGCGCCTTCATCAACCCCTTCACCGTGGGCGTGGCCCAGGGCATCGCAGGGGTTCCCATCTACTCGGGCATGCGCTACCGCATCGGCGCCTGGGCCCTGGTCACGGCCATCGTCATCACCTACGTGATGATCTACGCCCGCCGGGTGAAAAAGGAGCCCGAGCGGAGCCCCGTCCGGGCCATCGACCTGGAGCGGGAGGCGGTGGAACATCACGTTTCGCCCGACGAGACGTGGGACCTGCGCCACGTGCTGTCCCTGGCCACCGTGCTGGCCACCCTGGGCGTGCTGGTCTTCGGGGTGATCCGCTACAAGTGGTACATCGATGTCATCGCGGGGCTCTTCCTGGCCATGGGGCTGGTCATCGCCCTCACGTCCCGCATGAACCTGAGCCAGGCCGCGCGCCATTTCGTGGCCGGAGCCAAGGACATGGTGGGGGTGGTCATGATCGTGGCCTGCGCCCGGGCCCTGCTCGTCATCGCCAACGATGCCAAGATCATGGACACGATCCTCTTCTACGGCTCCAACACCATCACCCTCCTGCCCAAGGCGGTCACCGCCCAGGTGATGTTCCTGGTGCAGTGCGTCATCAATTTCTTCATCCATTCGGGCACGGCCCAGGCGGCCCTCACCATGCCTGTCATGGCGCCTCTCGCCGATCTGGTGGGCATCACGCGCCAGACGACGGTCTATGCCTTCGAGCTCTGCGAACTGGTCGTGCCCATCCTCCCCACCAGCGCCGTGACCATGGGCATCCTGGGCGCCGCCAAGATCCCCTGGGAGACCTGGGCCAAATGGTTCCTGCCCCTCCTGGGCATCCTGGTCCTCACGGCCTGCCTGCTGCTGGTGCCCCCCACCCTCTTCTTCCCCTGGGGACCCTTCTGATGAAGCCCCGCTCAAAGCACCTCGTCGTGGCCATCACCGGGGCCTCGGGCTCCGGCTTCGGCGTGGCCGTGGTGCGCCGCCTGGCGGCCAACCTGGAGGTGGAGACTGTCACCCTGCTGTTCTCCGCCACGGGGCGCCGCTGCCTGGCGGAGGAATGCGGCCTGACGGACAAGGATCTGGCGGCCCTCTCCCCCAAGATCAAGCTCCAGAACGAGAAGGATCTGGGTGCCGCCATCAGCAGCGGCAGCCACCGCCAGGACGGCATGGTGCTGGTTCCCTGCAGCGCCGGGGCCCTGGGCCGCATCGCCGCGGGGGTGAGCGACACGCTGGTGAGCCGTGCGGCAGATGTCTGCCTCAAGGAACGGCGGCCGGTGGTGCTGTGCCTGCGGGAGACGCCCCTGAACCGCATCCACCTGGAGAACCTGCTGCGGGTGCACGATGCGGGCGCCGTGGTGATGCCCCTGATGCCCGGCTTCTACCACGGCCCCAAGACCATCGAGGATCTCTTCGACGCCTTCGCCACCCGGGTGCTGGACCAGCTGGGCCTGCCGGAACCGGATGCCCGGCGCTGGAAGGGCTGAGGCCCGGAGCGTTACTCTGGAACCCCTTCCCGGAGTTCCCATGCGCCCGATCCTGCTGGCTGCCCTCACCGCGTCCCTTCTCCTGCCCCTGTCCGCCCAGGCCTCCAAGGCCAAGCCGGAAGCCGTGAAGACCGCCAAGGCCGATTGGGACGGCGAATGGACCCTGGTGGCGGACGAAAGTGACAAGCTGGTCCCGGCCATCGAGGCCCATGTGGCGGATCAGAACTTCGCCATGAAGATGTACTGGAAGAAGAAGCTCCAGAACGCCTGCACGGCCTGGCCCAACCTCGACATCCTGGCCGCCAGCGCCTTCACCCTCACCTTGGGCAAGGAGCGGCCCGTCACCCTGTCTCCCGATGGCACGGCCACCGACTGGAAGCGGAAGGACGACGAAGCGTTCCAGGCCTCCCTGCGGGTGGACGGCCCCCGCATGGTGCAGACCCTCGAAGCCAAGGACCACACCCTGAGCCTGGCCTACAGCCTGCGCCCCGAAGGGGACTCC
>MWBB01000008.1 GCA_002068835.1 Acidobacteria bacterium ADurb.Bin340
ATCTACGGCCTCGATCTCGTCCTGATGGATCGGCAGGGCCTTGGGCTCCTCCGTTTCTGCAGCGTTGGATCCATGAAGACGAGCCATGGTGTCTTCCTGGACCTCGGGAGAAAGCGACTCCTGGAAGCTCAACACTCCGTTGAGTTCAGGCCCGTTTGCGATATCCCGCAGATAGGCGAGCACCACGGGGACCTCGACCGCCACCGCGTTCATGGGCGATGTTTCCGGATCGGCCGCGGCTTCCACGAGTTGCGGAGGGAGCGTGAGGAAGAAGGCTTTGTCATCGATGACGGCGCAACCCAGCCGAAGGCCCCTCCGTCCCAGGATCAGCCCCGGTTCCGAAAACGCGTGGCGGACCTCCTCGAAGGAGCCATAGCCCAGGCGGTAGACCCGCTCGTCCGGATCGACGATCGCCAGGACGCGTCCTGGCAGCCTCCGGTGGGCGCCCACCAGCGCCACTCCAAGCCCGATGGGAAGCCCCGGAAGCGCCAGTACAACCCGAGCCTCAGCCCCATCCACGAGACCTACGAGACCGTTCTCGCTCAGCGTGAACGCACAGGATCGAGTCATGTTGGCCTCCCCTCTCTATTGCCGTCCCCAGAATGATGGGTCTGAGGATAGGTCAGTCATTGTCAATCCCTGTCATTAGCCGCAAGCCGTTCGTACCGCGCATGGCAGCTATACCTGTCTTTCGCATCTCGGTCCGGCTCTCCCAGTAGGAGGGCGTCGCAAAGGTGTCCTCCAACTTCAACGGCCCCAGGTTCCCAGTGGGAATGGAGCATCCGAAGTGTGATGACCCAATGGACCGGGGACGAGCAACCGCCCGGGGCGCGGCAGGGCCAGCGTTTGCCAAACGGTTGCATGGGCCCCAAAAGGCACGAAAAGAGCCGGATCGCTCCGGCCCTAAATCATTGGTTTCATTTGGTCGGAGCGGCGAGATTCGAACTCGCGACCCTCTGCTCCCAAAGCAGATGCGCTACCAGGCTGCGCCACGCTCCGATGGGTTGATTCTAGCCGAGGTTACTTGCCGGCCAGGGGGACGCTGCGCAGGTTGAGGCCGGCGCGCTGGAGTTCGAGGATGTTCCCGGCGAGGCCTGCGAGGAGACTCACTTCCAGCTCCTCCCGGCTTACCTTGCGGGCGCTGGGCGGCGGCACGCTGACGATGCTGGAGGCCTTGCGGCCCGAGGCCCAGGTGAGCGCCAGATCGAAGGCCACCCGCTTGCCGGCGCTGGAGAGTTCGCCGTTCACGTGGCTCATGCGGCCGTCGGCGGCATAGGCGACCTGGAGGAAGCCCGGGCCTTCCATGCCGCGGCTCTGGTTGGTGAGGGTGGCGCGCTCCAGGCGGCCCTGCCCGTCGTAGGCGAAGAGCAGCTGGGAACGGATGCCCTGGGCGGTGTTGGAGAAGGAGATCTGATGGGGCTGGCGGGTGGCCTTGTCCATGATGAGCTCCAGGCGGCCCCGCTTCCAGAAGCCCAGGGTGTCATCCAGGCTCTGTTCGCGCTTCTTGGGGTCGTAGGGCGATGTGGGGGCATTGAAAATGAGGGTCTGGAGGACCTTCCCGCCGGAAGCCTGCTCGCCGCCGAGGGTGGCCTTGAAGGCCGGGCTGTCCACGTAGACGGCCTTGAGGTCGTTGAGCACGCTGCGGAACCATCCCAGGTAGCTGAGGGGGGCATCGGAGGGAGGGGGCTCCACGCGGGTGGTGTAGGTGTTCTGGGTGCGGCTGAAGAGGAAACCGCGGTTGCCCACCCGGGTGTAGAGAAGGCTGCCGAAGGCGCCGCCCATCTCGGTCTTGAAGTCCCCGTTGGCGAAATAGGTGCTCCTCAGGTTCACCATCGCCTTGCCGTCCTGCAGCACGGCGCCCTTCACCTGCCCCTGGGTGGCTTCGGACACCTTGGCGTTCAGGGCCTTGCCCGTCATCTCGACCCGCAGGGTGCCCTGGAGCTCCACGGCATTGATGTCCCGATAAGGGGCGCCGAACCAGGCCTGGTTCACGGCATCCAGCATGGCCTGGAAAGCCTGGCGGGCGGCCTGGGCTTCGAGGTTCGGCTTGGGGGCCGGCTTGGCTGGGGCCTGAGCCGCCAGGGATGCGGCGCAGAGGACGAGGGGCAGAACGGTTCGCATCATGGGTCTATCGCTCCCGGGACTTGGGGGTGTGCGCGGGCTGGTCCTTGCTCGTCCGGCGCTGTTTGGCGAAACAGGCGCGGCAGAGCGCTTCCTTGGGATCCGGCGGCGCGAAATCGAGGTATTCCTCGGTTCCGCATTCGACGCACCGGATCTGGATGAGGAGGCCGGCAGGCCCCTTCCGGCGGGGCTTGTGGAGGGGATGGCTCTTCCGGTAGCAGTCCGGGCAGTCGTAGAACTTCTGCTCGGGGGTCAACCGGAAGGGACGCCCACAGGTGGCGCAGATTTTTTCCCGCAGGGCGGGATCCTGGGCGGCGCGCTTCTCCACGCGAACGGTGCCCGGCTTGCCCCCGGCAGGGGCATCGGGCGCAGGCGGCTTGGGGCGATCCGTCATCGGGGACCTCGGGCTGGGACCAGCCAAAAGAAGAGTCTATCGTCCGGAGGCGTCAGCACGAAGAAACCCTTTTCAGGATTGATCTTCCGCGGTCCTTCCGCCGATGGAAGGGCATGCCTGCCCGGTCGCCCCACCTCGAGGATGCCGAGGCCATCCGGATGGCCCTGCAGCGGGTGTGCCGGGAGGGCGGAGAGCTGGAACTGCACCATCCCCCCTTCACGCGGGGGTTTCCGCTGCTGGCGGAGGATGGGGAGGCGCTCTTCGTGGGGATGACGCCGGTGGAAGCGGGGCAGTGGGGATTGAAGGCCGGTCAGAAGCTGCGGATGCGGGTGGTGGACCGGGGCCGGGTGTACGAGGCCATCACGCCCCTGGAGGGGCAGGGGCGGCTGGAGGGCGAACCCTGTGTCCGCCTGGGTGTTCCGCGGCTTCTCACCTGTCTGGATGCCCACCGATTCGCGGACTGGGTGCCGTCGAAGCCGCTGGCCTGCACCTACACCACGCCGGGCCTGGACATCCTGGATGGCTTCCTGCACGCGTTGGGTGAGGACGGTGTGGAGCTGGAGGCCCGTCGTCCCGGATCCCGCACTGGGGCCGAGCTCAGGCTGGGGGCCGACACCGTGGTGAGTCTGGGGGCCGGGGAGCTGAAGCTGGTGCTGGATGCGGTGGTTGCCCACCGGGGCGACCACGATCTGGGGCTCCGCTGGAAGGCGGCCAACACATCGGCGATGCTCAGCTCCTACAGGGCCTGGCTCCAGGATCGCCTGCGCGAGCAGGCGCGGCTGGACCGGGAGGGCTTCGATCCCGAAGGCAGCCGGGGCGGGGTTGCGTCGAGGGACTCGGGCGAAACCGGACTGGACCTGGTGAAGCTCTGGGTGGACAGGGATCCGATGGTGCTGGTGGTGGCGGAGGGGGATGCGCTTCCGGGCCACCTTGCCCAGTCCCTGGGACGCAAGCTGGGGTTCGCCAGCCTGGATCAGGTGCGCGGCAGGGTGGCGCCGCGTCTGGGCCCCCTGGGCGCCGAGGAGGGCGGTTGGGGGCGGGTGAGGCTCATCCTGGTGCATCAGCGTCTGCGGGTGGGCAGCGGGCTGGAACTGACCCATCAACTCGTGCAGGAAGAACGCTGCCCCTTGCCGATCCTCATCGGGGGGACCGAGGAGGATGTCACCCTCAAGCGCAACCGGGCCATCGCCGCGGGGGCGGTGGATTTCATCGCCGTGGAGCCCTTCCATGTGCTGAGCCTGCTCCGAACCCTGGAGGAAACGCTGCGGCTGTTTGGGTGATTCACTTGTGGTAGGGGCTTCCCCGCAGGATCGCAAAGGCCCGGTAGAGCTGCTCCAGGAACAGCACCCGGCAGAGGTCGTGGGGAAAGGTCATGGGCGAGAGGCTGAGCTTCTCCCGCACCTCGGCCTTCAGGCTCGGATCCAGGCCGTGGCTGGAGCCCAGGGCGAAGCAGAGGCTGTCGCCCCGGTCCATGCGTGCCCCCAGCCAGGTGGCGAAGGCTTCGGAGCTGCGGGGCGGACCACCCGCGTCCAGCAGCACCGGCACCCGGACCTGGGCCAGGAAGGGGCGCATCCGATCGGCCTCCTCCTTCAGCTGGCGGCCCGGCTCACCCTTCCCTTCAGGGATTTCCAGGGTTTCGAGCCGGGCGAACCCCCGCAGCAGGGTCTGGTAATGCCCCTCCAGCGCCTTGAGGTGCGCATCCTTCACCTTTCCCACAGTCACCAGACGGATCGGATACACTTGGACCCCGAACGCACGCGTTTCTTTTCAATCACTCTAAGCCCATCCCTTCCCAGAGGAGGTTTCATGCGCTTCAACGCCGCCTGGATTCCCGCCGCGGCCGCCGTTGCCCTGTTCATCGGCTGCGAGTCCAAACCCGTGGACAAGATCCCCACCACCCCGCCCACCGCCGTCAAGGAGCCCCACGAGATCCTGCCCCACCTGCAGTACGCGGCGGTGCGGAAGGACATGAAGCATCTGGCGCTGCTGGACCCCGTGGATCCCATGGCCACCGACGGCGCGGCCTACTGGTTCAATTCCCACTCCGGCGACACGGGCCTGGCCCTGACCGCCGAGGAGATCAAGCAGTTCGGCCTGGAGGACATGCAGGCCAAGGGCTTCATCGCCACCGTGGCCCGGGCGGACCTGCAGCGCAAGATCGACGAGATCTCCGCCTTGCCGATTCCCCCCAAGGGTTCCAAGGAGCCTGTCCCCAGCCTGCCTGCCGAAATGGCCGGCCTGGATGTCTCCCGTCTCGACTTCCCGCAGACCATCCCGGGCCCCGTGTTCGCCAAGGAAGTGAAGCCGCATATCGAACAGAACCGCCGTGCCCTCTATCAGGCGGGCCTCTGGCGCCTGCTGAAGGGCGTTCCTGCGGAGCTGTGGGGCAACATCCGGGTGCTGGAAACCCGCAAGGATGCTTCCAACCAGCGGGCCTTCGGCGTCTTCCTGGGACTGAGCGATACGGGCATTCCGGAAGCCGATGGCAAGCCGATCATCGACCTGGCGCTCTACAAGAAGGACGACGGCACCTGGGGCTTGAGCTACTGGCAGTACAAGAAGCAGCCCAAGTGGCTCGGCAAGGTCGTGGAGGCCATCAAGCAGGGCGAAAAGTAGCCCCTCAACCTCCGCTCCATCCACGCGGGCTCCGGTTTCCGGAGCCCGCGTTTCTGTTTGGCCCAGTGCTGTCGGTCACGACTTGTTCCCGGGCGCCAATCGAGAAATGGAGTGAGCTATAGTCGTGGCGTCCGGGGGGTGACGGAAGCCTCGCCTGTCCGGCACGCCAAGTGTCTTCTCCACCACCTTCCCCTTATGGAGGAACCATGAGCCAGTACGTCAACGAAGTCCTGGAAAACCTGAAGAAGAAGTACCCGGCAGAGCCGCTCTTCATTCAGGCCGCCACGGAAATCCTCAACTCGCTGGCCCCTGTGGTCGAAGCCGAGCCCAAGTACCGCAAGCACAAGGTGCTGGAGCGGCTGGTGGAGCCCGAGCGCATCATCTCCTTCCGCGTCTGCTGGCAGGACGACAAGGGTGAGATCCAGGTCAACAACGGCTACCGCGTGCAGTTCAACAGCGCCATCGGGCCCTACAAGGGCGGCATCCGCTTCCATCCCAATGTCAACCAGGACACGCTGAAGTTCCTGGGCTTCGAGCAGATTCTCAAGAACAGCCTCACCAGCCTGCCCATGGGCGGCGGCAAGGGCGGCGCCAACTTCGATCCTGCCGGCAAGTCTGATTCCGAAATCATGCGCTTCTGCCAGGCCTTCATGTCCGAGCTCTACCGCCACATCGGCCCCGACACCGATGTGCCCGCCGGCGACATCGGCGTGGGCGGCCGCGAAGTGGGCTTCATGTTCGGCCAGTACAAGAAGCTGGCCAACGAGTTCACCGGCGTGCTCACCGGCAAGGGCCTGAACTGGGGCGGCAGCCTCGTGCGCCCCGAGGCCACGGGCTTCGGTGTGGTGTATTTCTGCGAAGAGATGCTCAAGACCAAGGGCGACAGCCTCAAGGGCAAGCGCGTGGCCGTCTCCGGCTTCGGCAACGTCGCCTGGGGCGCCGTGCAGAAGGCCAACCACCTGGGCGCCAAGGTCGTGACCATCTCCGGTCCCGACGGCTACATCTACGATGAAGCCGGCATCGACCTCGAAAAGGCCGCCTACATGCCGGAAATGCTGCGGACGAACCCCCGCTCCGTGGCCCCCTTCGCCGAGAAGTACAAGAGCGCCAAGTTCATCGCGGGCAAGCGCCCCTGGGAAGTCAAGGTCGACGTGGCCCTGCCCTGCGCCATCCAGAACGAGCTCAACCTCGACGACGCCAAGGCCCTGTTCGCCAATGGCTGCCAGGTCGTGACCGAAGGCTCCAACATGTCTTCCACCCTGGAAGCCGTGGAATTCTTCATGCACAACACCGGCAAGATCATGTTCAGCCCCGGCAAGGCCTCCAACGCCGGCGGCGTGGCCACCTCCGGCCTGGAAATGAGCCAGAACTCCATGCGCTACAACTGGACCCGCGAAGAAGTGGACGCCAAGCTGCACCAGATCATGGTCAACATCCACAAGGCCTGCGTGGATGCCGCTGCCAAGTTCGGCACCCCCGGCAACTACGTGAACGGCGCCAACATCGCCGGCTTCCTCAAGGTTGCCGACGCCATGATCGACCAGGGCCTCGTGTAGTCCCTGCTGGTTTTCCAGGAAGGAGCGGGCTTCGGTCCGCTCCTTTCGCGTACGGATGGGGAGATAATCCCGGTCTGGAACCTCCCATGAAGCTTCTGCGTGCCCGCCTGCTCAGTCCTGCCACCCGGGGTGGCCTGCAGGACCTACCCGATGGCCTGCTGGCCCTGGATGAAGAGGGCCGCATCGCGGACGTGGGTCCGGCGATGGATCTGCTGCAACGGTTCGCAGGCCACCCTGTGGAGGACCTCAGGCCTTGGTGCCTGCTGCCCGGTCTTGTGGACTTGCACACCCACCTGCCTCAGCACGAAGCGGTGGCCATGGACGGCCAGGAGCTCCTGCCCTGGCTGGAGACCTTCATCTTCCCGGCGGAAGCACGTTTCGCGGAGGTTGAGGTGGCCCGGGCCGCTGCGGCCCGGTTCTTCCAGGCTCTGCTCCGTTCGGGCACCACCCTGGCGGTGGTGTACAGCACGGTGCACGAAGCCGCCACGGAGGCGGCCTTCCAGGAGGCCCAGCGCTGCGGCATCCGCCTCGTGATGGGGAAGGTGATGATGGACCAGCACGCGCCGGAGGCCCTTCGGGAAACCCCTGCGCTTTCGCTGGACGCTTCGGCGAGGCTCTGCGAGGCGTGGCACGGGTGCGATGGGGGGCGTTTGGCCTATGCCTTCACGCCGCGCTTTGCGCCTTCCTGCTCCCGGGAGTTGATGCGCGGTGCGGCGGATCGGGCGGAACGCTACGGCGCCTACCTGCAGACCCACCTCAGCGAGAACCTCCAGGAGTTGGACTGGGTGCGGGAACTGTTTCCCGAAGCGGAGAGCTACACCGATGTGTACCGCCGCATGGGCCTGCTGGGGCCTCGCACCCTTCTGGCCCACGGCATCCATCTGGGTCGGCAGGAGCGGGACCTGCTTCGGGAGACGGGGGCCCATCTGGCGCACTGTCCCCGTTCCAACGCCTTCCTGGCCAGCGGCATCATGCCCCTGCGCCGGTGGATGGAGGAGGGCCTCAGTGTGGGGCTGGGGACCGATGTGGGCGCCGGTCCCAGCCTCTCGATGTGGGCGGAGGCGGCCTTCGCCTGCATGGCTTCCAAGCTGCGATGGGCGGAGCGCAGGAACCTGGCGGCCCATCTGCGGAAGCGGAGCGAAGCGCCTGGATGCGGAGATGTCGTTGCCTTGATTGACCCTGAAGCCGAGGCTCCCCTCACCCCCGCGGAGGCCTTCCGCCTCGCCACCCTGGGGGGCGCAAAGGCCTTGGGTCTCGAGGATCGGATCGGCAGCCTGGAGGTGGGCAAGGAGGCGGATCTGGTGGGGGTGGATCCCCAGGTGGTGGATCCCCTTCCGGAGCGGGCCCCGGAATCGGCCGAGCGGCTCCTTTCCCGGCTGCTCTACCGGGAGCGCCCGGGCATGGTGAAGCGCACCTGGGTGCGGGGGAAGGTGTGCTGGAAGGCGCCCTGATCCCCCAGGCCTTCTACCTGCGTCCCGTGGAGGACGTGGCCCGGGGTCTGGTGGGCCACATCTTCCACCGGGAGGGCGTGGCGCTCCGGATCACCGAAGTGGAGGCCTACGGCGGCCCCGAGGACAGCGCCAGCCACTGTCGCCACGGCCGCACGCCCCGCAACGCCCCCATGTGGGAGGCCCGGCTGCGCCTACGTGTTCCGCTGCTACGGCCTCCATCACCTGCTGAACGTGGTGGCGGGCCTGGAGGGTTCCGGTGCGGCCGTGCTCATCCGCAGCGTCGAAGTGGTGCAGGGCCATGACCTCGTTCTCGAACGCCGCCGTGGAACCCTGGATGGCCGCGGCCCGGGGAAGGTGGGGGAGGCCTTGGGCCTGGATCTCGCCTTCAACCGTCACCCTCTCCATGAACCTGGAGGCCTGGAGCTGCGGTGGGGATCTCCACCCGGGGGACTCCTGGTCGGCCCCAGGGTGGGCATCGGCTATGCGAGCCCTGAGGACCAGCGGGCGCCCCTGCGTTTCGCCGTGGCGGAGGCCCGCCGGGCGAGCCGCCCCCCGCTGCCCGGCGCCCGTTGACGTCATTTCCGCAGCGGCATCCCAGGAGAGCGGGTCCGTCTTTTCCGTTGGCGATCCCATCGTCCCCTGGCAGAACGGAGTCCGCCTTTCCTGATCATCCCGGGGGAACCATGTCCGAGGCCCGAACGAAGCCCGTGATCCGCAAGCGGTTCCCCTGGGGCTGGGCGGTCCTGATGGTGCTGGGCGTTGTGGCCCTGGTGGCCACCTGGGCCCAGCGCACGGCTCCCGTGAGCCTGTCCGTGACCCGGCCCACGGTGCTGAAGGCCGGGGCCCGAAACCCGGTGCATGCGGCCTCCGGCTACCTGGTGGCCCGCCACCGCGCCACCCTCAGCTCCAAGGTGCTGGGCCGGGTGGCCTGGCTGGGGGCCGAGGAGGGCAGCCGGGTGGTGAAGGGCCAGGTGCTGGCCCGCCTGGAGGCCACGGATCTGGAAGCCGGCCGCCTCCAGACCGCCGCCAACCTCGGGCAGGCGGAACTGGATCTTCAGCGGGGCGAGGCTCTTGCCCGGGAGGGTGTGCTGGACCGCGCCTCCCTCGACCGCCTTCGCAGCAGCGTCACCGTGCTGAAGGCCCAATTGGCGCACCAGGACGCGCTGCTGGAGAACATGGTGCTGCGGGCGCCGTTCACGGGCACCGTCACCCAGAAGCTCTCCGAGGTGGGCGAGACCGTCGCTCCGGGCAGCGCCGGCGGCGCCAACGCCATCAACGCCATCCTGGTGCTGGCGGACTTCGACAGCCTGGAGGTGGAGGTCAGCGAAGGCGGCATCGCGAAGCTCCGCAAGGGCATGCCCGCGGAGATCCGGGTGGATGCCCTGGAGAACGATCCCAAAGGCCAGGTGCTCCGCGGCATGCTGCGGGAGATCTATCCCACCAGCAACCGCCAGAAGGCTGTGGTGACGGTGCGCGTGGCCTTCCAGGATCGCCATCCGCTTCTGGTGCCGGACATGGGCGCCAAGGTCACCTTCCTGGGCGATCCCGTGGCCAAGGACCAGCTGCTGCTGGGCCGGGAGCAGGTGGTGAAGGGCGGTTCCGTGTGGGTGCTCCAGGAGGGCCGCGCTGCCCAGAAGCCTGTGAAGATCTTGGGCGAGAACCCCCTGGGCTACGCGGTGGAGGGCCTGGCCCCGGACGAGCCGCTGCTGGTGGTGCCCGCCGACTTCAAGCTGGAGCCGGGGCGCGCGGTGAAGGTGAAGGAGCGCTGAGTGGACTGCGAGCCCATCATCCGCTGCCAGTCCGTGGCCAAAAGCTACTGGAGGGGTTCCCTGGAGATTCCGGTGCTCCAGGGGCTCGACCTGGAGATCCCGTCGGGGGGCTACGTGGCTCTGATGGGTCCGTCGGGGTCCGGCAAGACCACGCTGCTGAACCTCATCGCAGGCATCGACCGCCCCACGGGCGGCAGGCTCGAGGTGTGCGGCACCCATCTTAACGATCTGGATGACGACGATCTCGCCGCCTGGCGAGCCACCCACGTGGGTTTCATCTTCCAGAACTACAACCTGGTGCCGGTGCTCACGGCCTACGAGAACGTGGAACTGCCCCTGCTGCTCGCGAACCTGAGTCGACGGGAGCGGCGGGAGCGGGTGCTGGAGGCCCTGGAGCGCGTGGACCTCCTGGATCGCCTGGAAAACCGCCCCGGCCAGCTCTCCGGCGGGCAGGAGCAGCGGGTGGCCATCGCCCGGGCCATCGTGACGGACCCCGACCTTCTGGTGGCCGATGAGCCCACGGGCGCTCTGGATGCGAAGAATGCGGAAGAGGTGATGGCGCTGCTGGAGAACCTGAACGGCGAGTGGGGGAAGACCATCCTCCTGGTGACCCACGATCCCAAGGCCGCCCACCACGCCCGGGTGCAGATCCACCTGGAGAAGGGCGTGCTGGATCGCACGGTGGAAGTGAACCGGTGAAGTATCTGGCGCTGGTGCTGCGCTCCCTCTTCCGTTCCAAGCGGCGGACCGTGCTCACCGTGCTCTTCCTGGCGGTTTCCGTCTTCCTGGTGGCCATTCTTCAGAGCGTGCTGGCCACCCTGGAGGGTTTCGCCAACAATCCCAACGCCTCAAGCCGTGTGGCCGTTCGCCACAAGGTGTCCATCACCAATCTGCTGCCCCTGCGCTACGGCGATTGGATCCGCCAGCAGCCGGAGGTGGAAGCGGCCATGGGGCTCCAGTGGTTCGGAGGCGTCTACCAGGATCCCCGCAACTTCTTCGCCAACTTCGCCGCCGAGCCCGAAGCCATCGTGACCATCTTCAAGGAGGAGATCGTCACCTACTCCGAAGCGGAGTTCCGGGACTTCCTGCGGGACCGCAACGGCTGCATCGTGGGCCAATCCCTAGCCGCGAAGTACGGATGGAAGGTGGGCGACGTGGTCCCCCTCAAGGGCACCATCTTTCCCATGGACCCGCGGCTCACGGTTCGCGGCATCTGGAGGAGCCGTCGGCAGGTGGATGAGCAGGCGCTCTACTTCCACCACAAGCTGCTGGAGGAAAGCGTGCCCTGGATGGAGGGCCGCGTGGGCGCGTTCTGGGTGCGGATCAAACATCCCGACGATGTGCCCGCCTTCATCGAACGCGCGGACCGCCATTTCAGCGATGCGGTGGAACCCACCCAGAGCGAGACGGAGAACGCCTTCCAGCTCAATTTCCTGAAAATGATGGGCGACATCGCCACCATCATCCACGCCATCACGATGGCCGTGCTGGCGGCGCTGCTCATCGTCACGGCCAACACCATGGCCATGGCCATCCGGGAGCGCACCACGGAGGTGGCCGTCTTCCGCGCCATGGGCTTCACCTCCTGGCAGGTGCTCGGCATCCTCCTGGCCGAAGGCATCCTGCTGGCCCTGCTCGGCGGGGCGGGGGGCATCGGCCTGGCCTGGCTGGGGGCCGGGCTCATCAAGACCGGCCTGGGCAGCGCCATCCCGTGGCTGGTGGACTTCGCCATCCCCAAGGAGACGCTGCTGCTCTGCCTCCACGCCACCATGGGGCTGGGCTTCCTCTCCACCCTCCTTCCCGCCTGGCGGGCCGTGCGCCGCCCCATCGTGGACGGGTTGAGGGCCCTGTGATGGATCTCCTCTTCCTGCCCCTGGCGCCCTACCTGGCGTGGCTGGCCTGGACGGTCCTGCGTCACCGCATCCCCCTGAAATACAACTGGCGGTCCCTCTGGCAGCGCAAGGTTTCCACCCTCTCCACCGCCGGGGCCATCGCCGTGGTGGTGGCCATCTTCGTGGTGGTGCTCTCCCTGTCCCAGGGGTTGAGCCGGGCCTTCGTGCGCAGCGGGCGGGAGGATCAGGTGCTGGTGCTGCGCCCCAACGCCCGGGTGGAGATCAACAGCAGCCTGGAGCGGGACCGGGTCCGGGTGATCCAGTCCTATCCCTTCCTGGCGCGGGACGAACAGGGTCCCCTGGCCAGCGCCGAGTGCGTGGTGGTGAAGCTGCTGGACCTGGCCGATGGCTCTGGCAGCACCAATGTGCTCTTCCGGGGCCTGCAGCCTGCGGGGGTTCGCATGCGTTCCCAGGTGCGCCTGGTGGAGGGCCGCTGGTTCACGCCCGGCCTGCCGGAGTTGGTGGTGCCCCGGAGGATGACGGATCGGTTCAAGGATCTGCGGGTTGGAGGTCGCCTGCGCTTCCAGGGCCTGGAGTGGTCCGTGGTGGGCCTCTTTGACGGCAACGGCAGCGCCTTCGATTCAGAGGTCTGGACCGACGTGGAGGTGCTCCTGCAGGCCCACAAGCGGGTCTCTTTCAGCGCCCTTCTGGCCCGTCTGGAGCGGCCCGAACAGGTGCCAGCCTTCCTGGCCTTCCTGGAAAGCGACAAGCGCTTGAAGCTGGAGGGGAAGCCCGAGGCCGCCTACTACGCCGAACAGACGGAGGCGGGGAAACCCATCCAGATCCTGGGCCAGATGATCACGGTGATCCTTACGGTGGGCGCAATCTTCGCGGCCATGAACACCCTGTTCGCCGCCGTGGCCGTCCGGACGGCGGAGATCGGCACCCTGCGGGCCCTGGGCTATCGCCGGGTGGAGATCCTCGCCAGCTTCCAGTGGGAGGCCTTGATGCTGTGCAGCCTCGGGGGTCTGCTGGGGGCCTTCCTGGCCTTGGGATTCCACGGCATCCAGACGGGCACCACCAACTTCGAAACCTTCTCCGATGTGAGCTTCGCCTTTACGGTCACGCCGGGGCTCATGGGCCGGGGCGTGGCCTTCAGCCTCCTCATGGGTGTGCTGGGGGGCTTCCCGCCGGCCTGGAGGGCCAGCCGCATTCCCGTCACCGAGGCGATGAAAGGCGGGTGATCAGGTCAGCGGGGCGCCAGGACGAAGGTCACCGTGACCGAAGCTTTGTCCTTGCCCTTGCCCAGGTTGGGATAGACCCGGTAGGTCCCGGCGGGGAAGCTCTGCCCCGTGGCCTCGGTCCGGTTGGCGAAGGTCCAGGTCTTGCCGCCCCCCTCGATCCAGAAACCGTCCTCGCCTCCCTCCACCCGGGTGAGGGTGGCAAGCCGGACCAGGTTCACCGTTTCCGACTGGGGTTTGGCATCCCGCCCTGGCACGCCCCGGGCCTGGCTCCCCTTGACCACCAGGGTTTCCTGAGCGCCCAGGGAGAGTGCGGGCAGAACGGCGGCGATCAGGAACGGGGCGAGACGCATGGGGTCCTCCCGGAAAAAAACCTTCCCAGCATACACCGCTTCTTGATTCCATCGCGTTGCGAGGTAAAATAGGAAGCTAACCGGGAGGCATCATGGACCGTGAACTGCTGAAAGGGAGCACCCCGCTTCTCCTCTTGTCGCTGCTTGAGGATGGTCCAATGTACGGCTACCAGATCATCGAGACGGTGCGCCAGCGCACGGACGGCACCTACACCTTGAAGGAAGGCGCCCTCTACCCGGCCCTCCACAAGCTCGAAGCGGCCGAGTTCATCACGTCCTACTGGCAGACCCAGCCCAACGGCCGGGATCGCCGCTATTACGCCCTGCAGCCTGCAGGGAAGGCCTTCCTGGAAGCCAAGAAGACCGAATGGAGCCGCTTCGTGGCCATGGTGGATGCCTTCGTCGGTCCCAAAGCATGAACCCCCTCCTCTCCGCCTACCTCGCCGAAGTCGAGCGGGGACTCCAGGGCCTCACGGCCGGGAGGCGGAGGCTGGTGCTGCGTGAGCTCGAAGCCCATCTGCTGGACGAAGCCGAGGCTCGGGGGCTGCTCACCGAAGAAGACATGCGAGCCCTCCTGATGGAGAAGGAGCCTCCCGAACGTCTCGCCCAGGAGATCGCGCAGGGCGAGGATGGCGATGCCGCGCACCGTTCCGAATCCGCCCTGGTGGCCGGGGCGCTCATCGGCCTCGCTACAGGCGGCTACCTCTGGTTCCAGGGGGGCTGGCCCTGGTATCTCGGTCTGGCCTTCGGCGTGGTCCACGGGCTGGCGGTGGGTACGGGGATCTTCCTGGTCCGGCCCCGTTGGGCGCGTCTCGGTCCGCGGCTCCGTTTGCTGCTGGCCATCCTCTTTGGAGCCCTGCTGGCCATTCCCCTGGGGCTCACCAGCCGCCGGGGGTTCGTTCTGAGCCGCCTGTTCTACGGCGCCTTCACCGGCTATCTGGTCGAGCGCCACGCCTCGCCGCGCCCCGCGTGGCAGGCAGTGGCCGAAGTCCTCGGGTTCTCGGTCCTGGATTTCGCCCTCGAGGTCTTCGTGTTCCAGCGTGTTCGGCACTACAACTGGACCTACGAGCTGACCTTCAATTTCATCCTCGCCCTGGCGGTGCTGGGGGCCCTGGCCCTGCGGCGGGCGCTTTCCAGCCGCTGGGTGCTCTCCACGGCCGAGCGGCGGTAGGCGCCAACGAATTTGCCTTGAGCCGCCTGCCTTTCCGGGATACACTCTTTCTCTTGCGCGTGAACAAGCCGCGGGGCACTGTATCCCGCGGTCGGTTCCAGGAGGTTGCGATGAAGCCCAAGATCCACCCCGAGCTGCACGAAGTCACGGTCCACTGCCAGTGCGGCAACGAGTTCCAGACCCGGTCCACCAAGAAGGAACTGCGCGTCGAAGTTTGCGGCGCCTGCCACCCCTTCTACACGGGCAAGCAGCGCGACATGGCCGTGACCGGCCGTGTGGAGAAGTTCCAGAAGAAGTACGCCAAGAAGGTCGAGGCTCCGGTCGAGACCCCCGCCGAACCTCAGGCTTAGCGACGAAGATTCAGGGAACGGGCCGCACGCGGCCCGTTCTTTTTTTATGCCCGGAGGGCCCATGCTCGACCAGCTCGAAGCCGTCGACGCCCGCTTCCAGGAAGTGGAGGCGCAGCTCCAGGATCCCGCCATCGTCAGCGATCCCAAGCGTCTGCGGGAGCTCACGCGCCTGCGGGCTGAGCTGGAGCCCGTGGTGAAAGCCTGGTCCGAGCAGCGAACCCGCCTCAAGCAGTTGGAGGAGGCGGAGCAGATCCTGGCGGACAAGAGCCTGGAGACGGACCTGCGCGAGATGGCCGAACTGGAGATCCCGGACCTGAAGGCCGCCATCAGCGAAGGCGAGGCGGAGCTCAAGCGCCTGCTGGTGCCCAAGGATCCCAAGGATGCCCGCAACGTGATCCTCGAGGTGCGCGCAGGGACCGGCGGCGAGGAGGCCGCCCTCTTCGCCGCGGAACTGTTCCGCATGTACGTCCGCTTCGCGGAGCGCCGGGGCTTCCGGGTTTCCGTGCTGGACCAGAGCGAAGCCGACATGGGTGGCCTGAAGGAGGTCATCGCCGAGATCGAAGGCGATGGCGCCTACTCCGTGTTCCGTTTCGAGAGCGGCGTCCACCGTGTGCAGCGGGTGCCCAAGACCGAGACCCAGGGCCGCATCCACACTTCCGCGGCCACCGTGGCCGTGATGCCGGAAGCGGAGGAGGTGGACATCCAGATCCACGAGAAGGACCTGCGCATCGACACCTTCTGCTCCGGCGGCAAGGGCGGCCAGAGCGTGAACACCACCTACTCCGCCGTGCGCCTCACCCACCTGCCCACCAACACCGTGGTGCAGTGCCAGGACGAGCGCAGCCAGATCAAGAACATGGCCAAGGCCATGACCGTGCTGCGCAGTCGCCTGCTGGAGAAGGCTCAGGCCGAAGCCGACGCCGAATCCTCCGCCCTGCGGAAATCCCAGGTGGGCAGCGGCGACCGCTCCGAGAAGATACGCACCTACAACTTCCCCCAGAGCCGCGTCACCGATCACCGCATCAACGTCACCATCCACCAGCTGGATGCGTTCATGCAGGGCCAGATCGAGCCCATCCTCGAACCCCTCCGCGCCGCCTACGAAGCCGAGCGCCTCCAGCAGCTCGAGGCCTGAGCGCCCTGCCTTCGCGTGGCCGCTGGGCGCTCGCCGCCCTGCGGCTCGGCGCACGCGGCCTTGCTCCCCCGCGATCGGACGCCGCACCGCGGCGTCCTCCCACTCGGGCTTCGCCCTCGCGGAGCGGGTCCCGCCATGCAGGGCCAGATCGAGCCGATCCTCGAACCCCTCCGCGCCGCCTACGAAGCCGAACGCCTCCAGCAGCTCGAGGCCTGAAACGAGTCTGGAGCCTGGAGTCCGCTGGTACCAGACACCAGTCTCCCAACTCCAGCGCGAAAGGAGACCAGACAGACAAGCTCACAGGGCGGCAGTACATTGCGCGCTTGTCTCCCCGCTGAGGGTTGGGTCGTAACGGCCTTGAAAAGGCCGGGGGGGGGTAGAATTCCTTCTTTCCAAGGAGAAAAAATGAACATTACGCGTAGATTGCGCGGATCCATTCGCGGCTTCTTGATTGGGTCCTTGATGATAGGCGCATTGCCCCTTAGCCCATGCACACCCACCCAGGTTGACCAAAACGGCAGTATTGAGATCTGGTGTTGCTGCAGCAGCAGCTACCAGAGATGTGCCTCGTTTCTCGAAGTTGCAGGCGCTAGCAATGGGAAATATATCGGTGAAATGTCTCGACATGAAACTGCAGCTGCTTGCAGTGAAATGTTGCCGTGAGCAGAAATATGCCCAACATTTTAAGGATAAATACATTTTTTTTAGTGTTAGTCGGGGCAATTTATAATTTAAATGGACAAATTGCACCAACTCCATCCCGACCATTTGGATGGAAGAATGGAGAACTCGTAAAAACAGATCGAAACGGATTCACCATCCTATCCCTTGCATCTGATAAGGAACAATCGATCAAAGCGCCCCCGCAATCGATTGATTTGATTTTTATCAATGGCATATTTTGGGCGACCCAATGGGATTCAGAAGGCCATCGGATTCTTATTTCCTGTTCAGAGGATGGGCAAGCTTGGGAACTTCAAGGGATTTATCACCAAACCAGCTTAAAAAATGGGAAAAATCGCCCTGTTCGGCTATATGTCTGTCCTCTTGGAGAGGGTCGCTTCCTTCTCGCGGATGCTTCCGGCGCGGGAATTCAACATGGGAAGGATCGCTATCCTCTCGTCGCAGCTCGCGTCGACGAACGAAAAAATCTAAAAATCACACGCGCCATTGATCTCGGAATCGATCCTGCAGAGCCCTGGCCCGTGTGGGTCTATAGCACCTTCACTCTCGGCACGCCCTTCATCGTTGCCAATGAACGCACCTATGTTTGTTCATATCGAACGGGACAGTTCTGGGAGATCACAGCCAATGGCTCCGTTCGCCGCCATATCCGCCTCTTTTCTGAGCTGGACGACAAGAGGATCCAAGATTCCGGTTCTCATGACTGGGCGATCCTTCAGGCCCATCCCAACCGAGAAGGCGACATCATCATAGCGACCCTCCCCAAACCCTTGGTCCTAGATGCCCAGAAGATCTACCCCAGGCGCTACGAGAAGGCCACGCTCCTCGGAACGGATTCTGCGGATCTCGAAACAATTGATCAACGGGTCCTCGCGGCTTTTCAAGGCGTCGAGTGGTGGCGATTGGATACCGAAACGGGGAAGATCGTCCTGGAGGCCACGCCCGAATCCTCGCCCAGGCGGTTCAGAAATACGGACCAAGTGCGAGCCTTCGCCTTTTCCTATGGTCGCGATGGAAGGCCCGTGGTCACCAAACCCTCATCCGAATCCGCGCCCTCCCCGGCGGTCCGGAAGCTCACCGCTCCCACGGACAAGCGCCTTCCGTAGGCCCAGGCTCCGAAATCGCCCCCCAAAAAGGAACCAGCGAGCAGCCCGGCCGGGCCGCTCGCTGGTTTTCACTCCTGGCCAGGTTTAGAACGCCACCTGGAAGGCCACGCTCAGGGTATCGCCGCCCTGTTCGCCGGTCTGGCCCACGCGGGGCACCAGGAAGTTTTTGCTGCGGGCCACGTAGTTGACCTTGATGTTGGCGGCCTTCACCACATCGGGCTTGAAGGCGTAGAGGTAGCCGAAGGAGATCTCCGAGAACTCGGGGCTGTAGTCCACGGCCGCGCCGTTGGCGAGGCGCGGTACTCCCACGGCGGTGTGGGTGTAGGGGTTCCAATCGGTGTACCAGTCGTCGCCCGCGTTGTAGTTCATGTGGTCGTAGCGGGCCAGCAGGGTGTGGGGGCCGAAGGTGTAGCCAATGGTGGCCACGAAGCCCATGAACTTCTGGTCCAGGTGCTCGCGCTTCACGGCGGGGCTGCTGGCGGCCAGGGTGGGGAAGCGCCGGCCCAGCAGGCCCGTGATCATCTCGGCGCTGGCGTACCACTCCGAGGTGCGGAACTGGTAGTAGGCCCCCAGGTTCGAGGTCTTGTCCTTGTTGTCGTAGATGTCCGCCTGGCTGGGCCAGGGGGCCCCGGGATTGGCTGCGATGGCGGAGCCCGTGGTGTCCTTGATCGTGGTGGCGCCCTGCAGGGTGTAGATCCCGAAGGTGTGGATCTTGCCGAAACCCATGTCCAGGCGGGCCACGTAGTCCTTCTGCGCGTTGGTGTCGTTGGACTTCCCGGCGCCGTTGAAGATGCCCACATGGAACTTGCCGTTGAAGTCCTTGGGGTCGCCGAATCCGAAACTGACGAGGGCGCCGCGCTGGCGGTCATCCCCGAAGGTGCGGCCCATCTGGCTGCGCTCCACGAAGAGAAGTTCGGAAGAGGACGTGAGGCCTTCCATCGTCTGGGGGCTCTTGAACTGTCCCACCTTGATCTCGGCGCCGAAGGGCGTCTTGTACTTGATCACCGCATCCTGCAGGATGCTGCCGGAGCTGATGGTGGGATCGATCATCGCCTCGTACTCCACCTCGTCCGTGATCTTGCCGGAGAACTTCAGCTCCACGCGGCGGATGGCGAAGCCGTTCTCGGTGAACTCGCTTCGGAGGTTGTAGTACTTGTTGGGCGCGGTGCTGGCGCTGTTCAGCCGCAGGTTGTTGTCGAGCATCTGGGTGTACCAGACCTGGGCCAGGCCGCTGATCTTGGGGGCCTGGGCCGTTGCGGGGGTGGCCACGAGGGCCAGGGCAGCAAGCCCGAGGATGGAGGTGCGCTTCATGGGATCTCCCTTGGTCCGAAACTTCGGTGGATCAAGGCTCCCGGGGGGCTGTGACGACGCGGTGAACGTAGATCAACGATTCCGCGCGGCCTTCGTGAATTCCCCGTTCCAGCGGTGGGCCTCCAGATCCAGAAGGCCGCCCTGGTCCACAGCCACGCCTTCGGCCCGCAGGCGGTCCGCCTGCGCCAGGGCGCCCCAGAAGCGGCCTCGGGCCGCGATGCCCACCTGCCGCGGGCGTCGCGGGAAGCCCGCCATCAGCGCGATCTGCCCATAGGTGGCCACCTGGCCCTCCGGGATGCGGGCCACCAGCGACAGCACCGCTTCCCGGAAGTTCCTCATGGCGCCGGAACGGGCCGTTCGGCCACGGGAACCCGGGAGCGGAAACCGCCTTCGTAGCTGTGCCAGTGATCCAGTCCTTCTTCCGGGTAGGCCCAGCACCAGTAGCCATCGCCCGCATCGAAATCCACCAGCCAGAGTCCCTTCACGTCGGGGCCCAGATCCCGGATCGCCTCGGCCCAGCTCGATACCAGGGTGTTGAGGCGCTCCCGCAGGGCTTCGGCTCCGACGGTGTCGGAGGCCGTCTCCAGGCCTTCGAGTTCCTCGGCGAGGCTCGTGGCCAGTTCGAAGGCCGGTTCCGTCAGGCCCTTCACCCGGGGCATGAGGGCTCGGGCTTCGTCCAGGGTGAAGATGCGGCTCATGCGGCCCTCCGGCGGTCCATCATAATGACCCTTGGATGCGCTTCCTCCCTCTCCTGTCCTCCGAGCTTGATCCCGCCCCCTGGGCGGGCTTTGCAGCCGTGGAGCTGGTCTGGTCCGCCGATGGCCATCCAGGCTGGGGCGATGCGCTGCGCCAGGGACGGCAGGTCCATGCTGTGCATCTCCCCTCCCTGCCCTGGGGATCGGGCCTGCTGGAGGCGGCGGGAGCCGCCGGACGCGAGGGGCTGGGTTGGGATTTCCTCGTGATCCCTGCGGCTGCACCCCTGGGGCGCGAAGCCCGGAGCGCCTTCCTGGGCACCCTGGAGGTGCTGCTGGAGATCTTCCAGGGCCGCGGTCCCAAGGTGGCGCTGAGGCCCGCGCCAGGAGCCGCGCCGGCCCTGGCCGCCCTGCTGCGCGAAGTGCGGGGCGAAGCGGTGGGCTTCTGCTGGGATGCCGACCTGGATGCGGACCTTGAGGCCGTGTCCGACCGGATCCTGACCGCCGTGGGCTCCCCTCTCGATGATTTCTCCGCCCTCCGCCGCCTGGGCTACCGCTGGAATATGGCGCTACCTTCCACGGATCCGGCGGAAACGGCAGAAACCATCGCGCGGCTTCGCGCCGTCTGGCCCGAAGTGCTCTTCCCGGAGGTCCATCCATGAGCACCCTGATGGTGGTGGCGGGGGAGGCCAGCGGCGACCTCCACGGCGGGGCGCTGCTGGCGGCCCTGAAGGCGCGGCGGCCGGACCTCCGCATCATCGGCGTGGGCGGCCAGCACATGACCCCCTTTCTCGACCGCAAGCTGGCGGATGCCCATGAGCTGGGCGTGGTGGGCTTCGTGGAGGTGCTTCGCCACCTGCCCAGCCTCATGGCCCTGAAGCGTCGGCTCCGGACCGAGGCCCAGGCCGAAAAGGTGCAGGCCCTGCTCACCCTCGACTACCCGGGCTTCAACCTGAACCTGGCCGCCAGCCTGCGGAACACGCTCCCCGGCGTCCGGCTGCACCACTACGTCTGCCCCCAGGTGTGGGCCTGGAAGGCGGGGCGCATTCCCAAGATGGGCCGCCTCCTGGATGCGCTGTACTGCCTCTTCGATTTCGAGCCGGAGCTGTTCCGGGGGTTGCCCGTGGATGCCCGCTTCCTGGGCCATCCGCTGGTGGACCTGGCGGTGCCAGAGGTGGATCGGACCACCTTCTTCCAGGAGACCGGTCTGGATCCCGCCCGGCCCCTCGTCGCTCTGCTGCCGGGCAGCCGCCGGGGCGAGGTGGCGCGGCTGATGCCCCCCTTGGCGGAGCTGGTGCGGCGCTGGGTCGCGGAGCGGCCCGAGGTGCAGTGGGTGGTGCCCCGGGCGCCCTCTCTGCCCCCCGAAGCCCTGGCGCCGTACCTGGAGGGCCTGCCGGTGGCCGTGGTGGCCGACCGCAGCTACGCGGCCCGGGCCCACGCCGATGCGGCCCTGGTGTGCAGCGGCACCGCCACGCTGGAAACGGCCCTGCTCGGCACGCCCTTCGCCATCCTCTACCGTCTGAACCCCCTCACCCTGGCCCTGGCCCGCCGGGTGGTGAAGGTGCCCCACTTCGGCCTGGCCAACGTGGTGGCGGGGCGCCGCTTGGTGCCCGAACTGCTTCAGGGCGAGGTGGAACCCGGGCGCCTGGGCCGCGAGCTGGCCCGGCTGCTGGACCCCCGGGAAGGCGCCGCCCTGCGGGCCGACCTCGCCACCGTTCGGGCCAAGCTGGGCGAACCCGGCGCCGCCGGGCGCGTGGCGGATCACCTGCTGGCGGCGCTGGCCTGAGGGCCTTCAGAACCGCAGGTTCACGGCCCCCATCACCACGGCGGCCGTGAGGCCGGGATCGATGCGGCCCCCCAGGAAGCGAGCCTCCAGCTCAAGGTTGCGGGCGATCCGCCAGCCGAAGCCCACGGTTCCGGCCGCGTGGGTCACGCGACGGGTTTCGCCGGTCCCGGTGATGTCGGCGCCCAGGGACCAGGCATAGGCGCCGAGCCCCGCCACCAGGTAGGGGCCCAGCACGGGGTGGGGGCCCTCGTCCCGCAGCACGTAGATCGCTTCCACGGTGGCGTGGAAGGCCCGGATCTCCCGATCCTCCCCGGGCAGTCCGCCCCCCTTGGTCCAGAGGTCGGAGCCCAGGGCCACCCGGGCCCGCCAGCCTTCGCCCAGATCCATCTGGCCGTAGAGGCTCAGGCCCAGCCCCGGCCCCTTGAGGCCGCCCAATGCATCGCGGAAGCTGCCTTCGGGCAGGCTGAGGCGGCCCTGGATTCCCAGGGAGGCCGGTTCCAGATCCTGGGCCCCGAGGGCGGTGGCCAGGGCAAAGAAGCAGGCGAGGATGCGGCGCATGGAACCTCCTTCGGGTTCGTCACCGGGCCTGGGCCACCACGGCCTCCCAGTGGTCCTGGGCCTTGAGCACCTGCTCCGCAACGGCCCGAAGCACGCCGTGGCCTCCGGGCACGGGGATCGTCCAGTGACAGGCCGCCTGGACCTCTGCCACCGCATCGGCGGGGCAGCAGGCCAGGCCCACCCGGGTGAGCAGGGGCAGGTCGGCCAGATCGTCACCCACGTGGGCCACCTGGTCGGGCGTCAGGCCGTATTTCCTGCACAGTTCCGCCAGCACGGCGGCCTTGTCGGCCACGCCCGCATGGCAGTCGGCCACGCCCAGTTGCCGGGCCCGGGCCTCCGTGGCGGGGCTGGCCAGGCCGGAGATGAAGGCCACGGGAAGGCCGCAGCGCTGGAGGTACACGATCCCGGCGCCGTCCCGCACGTGGAAGGTCTTGGTGTGGTGGGGACCGCCGTCGAAATGCAGCCGACCGTCCGTGAGGACGCCATCCACATCGGTGCAGACGAGTCGGATCTTCCGGGCGCGTTCCAGCAGGGCGGAGGTCATGGGTCGAGTCTACCTTGACCCAACCCTACAGGAATATTACCGTCGGGTTGTGGAGGCTCCATGGGCGCCAACCTGGCCAGCGACGCCATGATCGACGAAGTGAGCGGCCTCTTCGCCGCGCTGGGGGACAGTTCCCGCCTGAGGATCCTGCGCACCCTCCTGGAGGCCGAGGGCCCCTTGACCCAGGGAGGCCTGGCGGAGCGCACGGGCCTTTCCCAGGCCAATGCCAGCAAGCATTTGGCCTGTCTCGCCCGGGTGGGGCTGGTGCAGCGCCACCCCAAGGGCAACACCGTGCTCTTTGAGCCGGTTCTGCCGCTGGTTTCGGACTTGTGCGGTCTGGTCTGCGACCACGTGACGGACCGGGCCAAGGCCACCTACCAGGCCTTGGGTTGAAGACGAGGGGGACCGCCCGGCCGCTGGGGCGGCCTCTGCGTCCCCCTCGTGCTCCCCGCGTCGTGCCTGGGCCAAGCCCAGGCTCTCCGCCCGCCGCCCTTGGGTTGAAGACGAGGGGGACCGCCCGGCCGCTGGGGCGGCCTCTGTGTCCCCCTCGTGCTCCCCGCGTCGTGCCTGGGCCGAGCCCAGGCTCTCCGTCCGCCGCCCCTTGGGTTGAAGACGAGGGGGACCTCCCGGCCGCTGGGGCGGCCTCTGTGTCCCCCTCGTGCTCCCCGCGTCGTGCCTGGGCCAAGCCCAGGCTCTCCGCCCGCCGCCCTTGGGAGATTGCCTGGTCGCTGCGTCCAACGCGTGCTCCCCGCGCCCTCACCCGCGGCGGGGCCGCAGCCGGACGCTCCGTCCCCGCCGGCGGTCCGCCAGGGCCCAAAGGAGGCCCGCAGCCAGAGGCAGGCCGATGAGGGGCCAGAGGGCCCAGGCGAGGTCCATGGGGCGCCGGGACAGGCGCTGGTGGGCGCTGCCCACGAAGGCGGGAACCAGCAGCCAGAGGCCCAGGCCCCAGCCGGGATGGCCCCCGAAGGCCAACACCAGAGGACTGGCGAAGAGGGCCACGAGCAGCGCCGCGCCCGGCAGCGCCATCCCTACGGTGCCGGGCCATCCCACGGCGTTCTTGCGCAGGCCCCGCACGAAGGCGCCGAGGCCGGGGTACATGCGCAGGTGCAGCCCGGGCCCACCGCAGGCTACCCGGTTGCGGAAGCCCGCGGCCTTGGCCCGCCGGGCCAGCATCATGTCGTCCACGGGCTCCAAAGGCGCGGCGGCATGGCCGCCCAGGGCGTCGTAGGCCTCCCGCCGGATCAGGGTGAAGGCGCCAATGCCACAGGCGATGCGACTCTTGGGCGAAGCCACCCGGGAGGGTGGCACCATCCAGAGGAAGGCCGTGGCGCCGAAGGGCAGGATGAGGCGCTCCCAGAAGCCCGCCGTGTCCACTGCGGGCACCAGGGCCAGGACTTCCGCCGGATCCGCCTCCAGCATAGCCAGTGCGCGGCGCACGAGGGCCGGATCGTCCGCCCGCACATCCGCATCCACGAAGAGCAGCCCGTCCGCCGATCGGGCCTGGGGCGTGGCCGTGGCAAGGTGCAGGGCGTGGTTCTTCCCCAGCCAGCCTGCGGGCAGCGCGTCATTGCGGATCACGGTGAGGCGTCCAGGATGCCGCGGGGTCCGCTCCGCAAGGATCTGCGGCGTGGCGTCCGTGCTGCCGTCATCCACCACCACGATGTGGAGGCCCGGCAGGTCCTGGGCCAGCCAGGAATCCAGGGCGGGTCCCAGCTCCGCTGCTTCGTTGCGAGCGGGGATGCAGAGGCAGACCGAGGCCGGGGCTTCCGAAGGCTCCAGCGGCAGGTCCGGGAGGCTCCGGATCCGCAGGGCCGTCACCCCGGCCGCGAAGAGGGCCAGGAGAAGCAGCGCGATGGGCACGGCGAGAGGAAGCTCGAACACCCCTTCAGTCTGCGCCGCGGCTGGCCTGGAAGGCCACCACCGTGGCCACCAGGGCCGGGACCACCAAGCCCGCCTGGCCTGTGGTTTCCGCCAGGAACACCACGGGCACCAGCATCACCCGGTGGGTGGCAGCGGCGAAGGCCGCGGTGCCCACCATGACCAGCAGGCCCGGCTGCCCGGTCTGCACGAGGGCCTCCAGGCCCGAGCCCATGGCGGCGCCCAGGGCGATGCTGGGCAGCCACAGGCCCCCCACGCCGCCCCCGGCAAAGGTGAGGGCCGTGGCAAAGAGCTTCAGGGCCAGGAAAGCCCAGGCTTCCAGCCCTGCGGTGCCGTTCAGGAGGTGGAGCACCAGCCCCATCCCCGTGCCCTGGGTCACGCTGAGGCCGGGCCACAACCACGCGCCCGGCAGGGCCAGCAGCACCAGGCCGAGTCCCGCTACGAGGCCGCGCCAGGCCAGGGGAATTCGGCCCAGGGGCTGTGCCAGAAGCCGCTGCAGACCCTGGAAGGTCCGGGCGCCCAGGGCGCAGAGCACTCCCAGGAGCAGGGCCCAGCCCAGCAGGGGAGCGTTCAGGGAGAAGGAGCCCTGGACGGGCAGCAGGGGCGCCAAACCGAAGACCGGGAGGATGGCCAGGTAGGCGGAGGCGGAGGCCACCAGGGAGGGCACCAGGCGGTCCGCCCGCAGATCGCCGCCATGTTCGGCTGCCAGCAAGGCGCCGGAAACGGGGGCCCTGAACACGGCAGTGAGCGCCGCGGCGCTCCCGGCCTGCACCATCAGGCCCGGCTGGGCCAGGAGGCGGCGGACCGGGGGAATCCAGCGCGCCACCTGGCGAAGCAGGCGGCAGTACTGGGCGCCCACGGCCGCCCCGAACCATTTACCAGGTCCTTCGGTGCCGGCGCTGCCTCCGAAGGCGATGGTCAGCATGCAGGCCAGCACCTTGCCCAGGGAGGTGCGGAATCCAAAGACCCCCAGCGGATCCTGCCGGGCCCGCAGCAGATCGCCCGGCAGGGAGACGGTGCCCAGCTTGGAGAGGGACAGCCACACCGTGGCCAGAGCCATCCCCACGGCAGGCAGCAGCACCAGGGCGTGCAGCCGCAGCCCCCAGGCCTCCACCCGCTGCTCCAGGCTCAACAGCCCCACCAGCGCCAGTGCGGTCACGAAGCCCACCGCGGCGCCCAGGGGCAGCACCACGAGTCCCGCCTGGCGCACCTGGGCCATGAGGCGCAATCCCGTGGGCTTGGCGCCGGCCTGCAGCCGGTCGAGGCCTGCGGCGGCTCGTTCCACTCCGGGAATCCGGTTCAGGACCATGGACGCACCTTGCCGTCCCGAGCCTCCAGGAGTTCGCTGATGGTGATCGCCGCATGGATCAGACCCACGTGGGTGTAGGCCTGAGGGAAGTTCCCCAGCAGGCGCCCGGCGGCGGGATCGATGTCCTCGGAGAAGAGTCCAACGGGATTGGCGTAGGCGCTGATGCGCTCGAAGACCTCCACCGCCTGATCCAGGCGGCCTGCCAGGGCCAGGGCTTCGGCCCACCAGAACGAGCAGATGGTGAAGGCGCTGGTGGTTTCCCCGAAATCATCCTCGTTGCGGTAGCGCAGCATCAGGCCGCCCTCGGTGAGCTGTTCTCCATAGGCATCGAGGGTGGCAAGGAAGCGGGGATCCTTGGCATCCAGCAGGCCCAGGGTCGGAAGCAGCAGGTTGGAGGCATCCGGGAACTGGCCATCCAGGGCCTGGGTGAAGAAGCCGCGATCCTGGTTGAAGCCCCGATCGAGAATGAGGGTCTGCTCCTGGGCGGCGATCGTTTCCCAGCGCTCGGCCAGGGCGTCCTCCCCGAAGCGGCGGGCGATGGCTGCGCCGCGGTGGACCGCTGCCCAGCACATGGCGCGGCTGAAGGTGTAGTTGCGCAGGAGGCTGCGGAACTCCCAGATGGAGGTGTCCGGCCTGGGGGCCGCCTCGATGGCTTCCTCGACCAGACGCTGCACCAGAGGAAAGAACCGGTGGTCGTCTTCGTGGACGAGGCGTGGGTCCCGCAGCATGGTTTCCAGGCAGAGCACCAGTTCGCCCATGAGGTCGTGCTGGCGCTGTTCCACCGCCGCGTTGCCGATGCGCACGGGTTTCGTGCCACCGAAGCCGTCCAGGTGATCCAGGTGGGTCTCCGGCGCGCAGGGATTCCCATCGATGCCATAGAGGGGCTGCAAAGGACCGGCCTCCGCCACATTGCGCAGGAAGCGCAGGAACTTCTCGCCTTCCCGCAGGTGGCTCAGGCGGCGCAGTGCCTCCACCACGAAAGCGGCATCCCGCAGCCAGCAGAAGCGGTAGTCCCAGGTGCGTGGCGTTCCCAGCGCCTCGGGGATGCTCGTGGTGGTGGCGGCGATGATGGCTCCTGTGTCCTCGAAGGCGTGGAGCTTCAGGCAGAGGGCGGAGCGCAGCACCATCTCGGGCTTGAAGAGCGGCAGGGCGCAGGTCTTGGCCCAGCGCCGCCAGCCCTCGATGGTGAGGTCCAGGGCCTGCAGCACCTGGGGCAGGGTGAGGCTCCCGTTGCCGCCGTAGGTGAGGGCGAAGAAGACCGGCCCATCCAGCACGAAATCCCGTTTGCCAAGGACGTAGTTCACCGGGAGGTTGGTCTGCAGCAGCAGCGGGCCTCCGTTGCCCTGGATCTCGATGGCGTCCGTCCGCGGGATGAGGCGGGTCTCGCCCCGGGCGTAGTCCAGGCGGGGATCGAAGTCCACCCGGAGGCGGTTGAGGCCGTGGAGGGGCCGGAGCACCCGCATCACCTGGATGGGCGCGTCCACGCCCCAGCCCTTGGGTAGGCGCGGCGCGAAATCCAGCACTTCCCAGGAGCCATCAGGGCCCAGGAACCGTGTGCGCAGCACATTGGTGTTGGGGAGGTAGGCCATGTCTCCGCGCAGTTCGCCACCCTCCCCGGCGCTTTCGGGCGCGAGGATGCGGAAGGCGCCGCCCTTCTTCTGGTCGAGGAGCCGTCCGAAGACCGAGGGCGAATCGAAGCGGGGCATGCACAGCCATTCCAGGGCCGCGGCGTGGGGCGAAACGAGCCCCAGTACGCTGCCGTTGCCGATGAGTCCGTGGTCGAGATGGGTCACGGCTGGGCCTCCAGTCGGCCGGGCAGGCGCTCCGCCAGGCCATGAAGCAGGATACGGACCTCGGCAACGCTGCCCAGGCGGAAACCGGCTCGGCTTGGGCCCTGGCCGACGCGGATCGAAAGCCCTGACGGCGGCAGCGCTCCGAAAAGATCCTCGTCCGTGCGGTCGTCCCCCAGGGCGATGGCCAGGACCCCGGGTCCAGCCACCGAGGGGTCCACGGCCAGGGCCTTGGTGGATCCTGGACGGCGCAGCTCCAGCACCTTCGCGCCCTGGAGCAGTTCCAGCCCGTTCCGTTCCGCGAAGCGGGTCAGGTCCTCCTGCGCCGCTTCCACCGTGGCCTCGGGGTCCGTGGATTCCGCGAGGCGGTGGTGCCAGGCCAGGGTGGTGGCCTTCTCTTCCAGGAAGCTTCCTTCGATGCGGGCGCACCAGCCTTCGATGAGACGGATGGCCTCGGTCTTCCAGCCGTGGTCATCCGCGTCCACCGCCTGCCAGGGGGAGCCGGGTCCAGGGCGCCGCCATGCCCCGTGTTCGGCGTGGAGGCGCAGATCCAAACCACCGAACCAGCCCTCCAGGTCTTCCCGGCTGCGCCCGCTCACCAGGTGCACCTCCACACCGGGCAGGGTGGACAGGCGGGCCAGCATGGCCTGCAGGGCGGGATCGGGCACCGCCCCCTCGGGCCGGGGGGCGAAGGGGACCAGCGTGCCGTCGTAGTCGAGGAAAAGCACCACGCGACGGGAGCGGCTGGCGTCATCCAGGATGCGGTCCAGCAGGGGCCCCGGGCCCTCCGAAGGCGCTTCGGGGCCTTCATCCTGGCCCAGCGCCTCCAGGAAGGCGGATGCCCAGCGGTGGACATCCTGTCCGGCCACCCGCCGCCGGAGGGCCCGCATTCGGGAGCTGCGCTCAGCACCGGGCATGGCCAGGGCGCGGCGGATGGCTTCGGCCATGCCGCCGATGTCGTAGGGGTTCACCAGCAGCGCCTCCCGCAGGCTCACCGCCGCCCCGGCGAACTCGCTGAGAATCAGGACGCCGCCATCATCAACGCGGGTGGCGCAGTACTCCTTGGCCACCAGGTTCATGCCGTCCCTCAGTGGGGTCACGATCATCACATCGGCGGCCCGGTACAGGGCCACCAGTTCCTCGAAAGGAACGGATTGATGCAGCAGGTGGACCGGCAGACGCGTGGGGCTGCCGTAGGCCCCGTTGATCCTGCCGACCAGTTCGTCCACCGTGCGGCGGTACTGGGCATAGGCCTCGACCCGTTCCCGGGAGGGCACGGCCACCTGGAGGTACAGGAAGCGTTCCTTCAGCTCGGGGTGGCGTTCCAGGAGGCGCTCGATGGCGAGCAGGCGGCGGGGAATGCCCTTGGTGTAGTCCAGGCGGTCGATGCCCAGGAGCAGGGCTCGGTCCCCGGCCTCCCGCCGCAGGTCGGCCACCCGGTCCTGCACCGCGGGGTCCTCCGCAGCGGCGCGGAAGACCTCTGCATCGATGCCGATGCCGAAGGCGCCGGTGCGCACGAAACGGCCGCCGTAGCGCAGCCCCCCGGGCGCGGCATCGGCGCCCAGCACCTGGGCCGCGGCACCGGCGAAGTGGTTCCGATAGGCCTGGGTGTGGAAGCCCACGAGGTCTGCGCCCAGCAGTCCCGCAAGGAGGCGCTCCCGCCAGGGCAGGATGCGGAACACCTCCGCCGCGGGGAAGGGGATGTGGAGGAAGAAGCCGATGCGCAGGCCGGGGCGCCGCTCCCGCAGCAGTTCCGGCAGAAGCATCAGCTGGTAGTCGTGTACCCACACCGTGTCGCCGTCCTCCGCTTCCCGCAGCACCGCTTCCGCGAAACGCTCGTTCACGGTGCGGTAGGCCTCCCAGTCCCGGTCCGCGTCGAGCCGGACCTTGTCGAGCAGGTAGTGGAAGAGGGGCCAGAGCACACCGTTGGAAAAGCCCTCGTAGTACCGTTCCACCTCCGCGCGGGCCAGCTCCACGGGCACCACGCGGCGGTGGGCCAGCTCCAGGAAGGCCGCGTCCTTGCGGGCCTGGCTGAGCCCCGTCGTATCGCCGGGCCAGCCCACCCAGAGGGTTCCTCCCCGGGCATGGGTCCCTGCCAGGGCGGTGGCCAGGCCGCCGGATGAGGGCAGGAGTTCCGCCAGCCCCCTCTTGACCTGAAGGGTCCAGGGGATGCGGTTGGACACCAGGATCAGCTTGGACATGCCCGCCTCCCTTCAGCGCATCTGGTTAAAATCGTTTGCGTACCAATCATCCCACATGACGAAACCCATCCCCAAAACCCAGCTGATCGAAGATGTGATGCGCCAGCTCCGGCGCATGGTGAAGGCGCTTCATGCCTACTCCAGCGAGGTGGAAGCCCGCTTCGGCCTCACGGGCCCCCAGCTCTGGGCCCTTTGGACGATCCAGCAGCAGGGGCCTGCGGGATTGAAGGATCTGGCCCAGGCCATGCATCTGCACCCCAGCACGGTGGTGGGCGTGGTGGACCGCCTCGAATCCAAGAGGCTGCTCCTGCGCAAGCCCGATCCCACCGATGGCCGGCGGGTGCGCATCGTCCTCACCGCCGCCGGACGCCGCATGGTGGCCCAGGCACCCCATCCGGCCCAGGGCCAGCTCATCCACGGCCTTCAGGCCATGCGCCGGGACGAAGTGGCCCAGCTCCACGAAACCCTTTCCCGGCTGGTGGCAGTGATGGAGGCGGACGGCCTGGAGGCCCGCTTCTTCTTCTCGGACGAGTAGGCGGCTGGGGCCCGCTATCATGGCGGAAACAGAGCATCGTCAGGGTGCGGCCTGGGCCGCAGGCTCCTGGAGCGGTCGGGCCGCCGTTCCCCCTTTGGAGCCTCCATGCCTTCTTCCCGCCCGGCAGGTCTGATCATCCGGCACCGCTCGCTGGATGATCTTCCTGCGATCCAGGCGCTGATGGCGCGGGTGTATGCGCCGCCCTTGCATGGGCCCGAGGCGGTGTGGAGCGAGCGCAGCATGCTGCGGCATCTGGCGCGCTTTCCCCAGGGCCAGTTCGTGGCTGACCTGGAGGGCGCGGTCGTGGGCACGTCCACCTGCATGCGGTTGAGCCTGGAGAGGGCGCTGGCGCCCCATACCTGGGGGGATCTCACCGCTCGGGGGACGCTGGCCACCCACGAACCGGAAGGCGAGGCCCTCTACGGTGTGAACATCGCCGTGGATCCCGCCTGCCAGGGGCAGGGCGTCGGGCATGCTCTGTACGAGGCCCGCATCGCCCTGGCGCGCAGCCAAGGCTGCCGTTGGTTCGTGGCGGGTGTCGGCGCACTCTTCATCCTCTTCGGATGGGCCCTCACGCGTCTGGCGCCCCGGGGG